>JAYTSB010000180.1:0-2232 GCA_043745825.1 Actinomycetota bacterium
CGCTCGTGCTGCGGCGATCAACATCGTGCCCACCGGCACCGGTGCTGCCCGCGCCACAGCGCTCGTCATGGAGAGCATGAAGGGCAGGCTCGACGGCACGTCGCTGCGCGTCCCCGTGCCCGTGGGTTCCATCACCGACTTCACCGGCAACCTCAAGACCGCCGCTTCGGTTGCAGAGATCAACTCCGCGTTCAAAGCCGCAGCGACCCGGGGCCCGCTCAAGGGCATCATCAGGTACAGCGATGAACCGCTGGTCTCCAGCGACATCACCACCGACCCGCACAGCTGCATCTTCGATTCCGGGCTGACGATGAGCATGGGCAACCTGGTCAAGGTCCTCGGGTGGTACGACAACGAGTGGGGTTACAGCAACCGCCTCATCGACCTGACCCTGTTCACGGCCAAGGCCGCCCAGAAGGCTTCACGGAAGGGCGCGAAGAAGAGCCCAGCGAAGAAGGGCTGATGTCCGCGATCCCAGTGCTCGATGACCTCGGTGATGTCAGCGGGAAGCGGGTCCTGGTGCGGACGGACTTCAACGTCCCGATGGACAACGGTGAGATCACCGACGACTTCCGCATTCGCGCCGCGCTGCCGACCATCACCTGGCTGACCGAACGTGGCGCGTCCGTGATCTGCGCCAGCCACCTCGGCCGTCCCAATGGCAAGCCCGAGCCGAAGTACAGCATGGCCCCGGTGCGCGAGCGCCTGGCCGAGCTGGCGCCCGGCGTCGATCTGATGGAGAACCTCCGCTTCCACCCTGGGGAGGAGGGCAACGATCCGGCGTTCGTCGCCAATCTGGTGCACGGCATCGACGCCTATGTCGACGACGCGTTCGGTGCAGCCCACCGAGCTCACGCGTCGATCGTCGGCCCGCCCAAGACGCTGCCGTCGGCGATGGGCCTGCTCCTGCAGAAGGAGGTCGAGGTCCTGCTCGGTCTGCGCAACCACCCGAAGCACCCGTTCGTCGCCGTGCTCGGCGGCTCGAAGATCTCCGACAAGCTCGGTGTCGTCGAAGCGCTGCTGGAGATCGTCGATGCGCTCGTCATCGGCGGGGCGATGTGCTTCACCTTCTTCCTCGCCCAGGGCAAGACGATCGGGGACTCGTTGTGCGAGCCGGACCAGGTGGAGACCTGCAGGCGGCTGCTCGCGTCTGGCAAGACCATTCACCTGCCCGAGGACATCACGGGTATGGATGCCAACGGCACGTACGCCACCTACGGCACCCGGCTGCCCGACGGCGCCAAAGGCTTCGACATCGGCCCGGGCTCGGCCGCCGCGTTCAGCGACATCATCATGGACGCGCGCACCGTCTTCTGGAACGGCCCGATGGGCATGTTCGAGGATGACCGGTTCGCCGCCGGCACCCGCACCGTCGCCCAGGCGATGGCCGACACCAAGGCATTCACCGTGGTGGGTGGTGGTGACTCCGCCGCAGCGCTCGCCCAGTTCGGCCTCGACGACGAAGTCGACCACGTGTCCACCGGCGGTGGCGCGTCACTCGAACTGCTGGAGCTCGGGGATCTTCCCGGCCTGGCCTGCTTGCGAGGAGCTCCCAATGCCCCGAAATGACATCATCGAGCACACTCACGGCGATGGCCGGCGACCGATCATCTCCGCGAACTGGAAGATGCACAACAACCATTTCGAGGCCATCCAGAGCGTGCAGAAGCTGTCGTACCTGGTGGGCAAGGACGACGTCGCCGCAGTCGACGTGTGCATCCATCCGCCGTTCACCGACATTCGCAGCATCCAGACCCTGATCGAGGCCGACGAGTTGCACTACCTGCTCGGTGCCCAGAATTGCCACTGGGAGGATAAGGGTGCGTTCACGGGAGAGATCTCCCCGGTGTTCCTGAACAAGTTGGGCGTGCAGTACGTGATCTGTGGCCACAGCGAACGTCGCGAGTTGTTCGGCGAGACCGACGAGTGGGTGGCCAACAAAGTTGTCGCGATCCAGCAGCACGGGATGACACCGATCATGTGCGTGGGGGAGACCCTCATCGAGCGCGAGGCCGGTGGCACCGAGGACAAGGTGCTCGGCCAGGTGCGCGCCGCGCTCGTGGGCCGCAAAGCCGACAAGGTTGCGACGATGGTCATCGCCTACGAGCCGATCTGGGCGATCGGCACCGGCCGCACCGCAACGGCGGACGACGCTCAGGCGGTGTGCGCGTCCATTCGGGCATGTCTCGCCGAGCTCTATGACGCAGCCACGGCCGACCGCGTCCGCATCCA
>JAYTSB010000181.1:0-5648 GCA_043745825.1 Actinomycetota bacterium
GATTGGTGACGCACCGTCGACGGTTCCCTCCGTCGACGGTGCAGCGCTCTTACACGAAGCCGTGAGCGCGATGGCCCTCGGCTACCACTTCACCACCACGCTCTCCATCGACGGCGCCACCGTGCTCACAGCCAACGGTGACCGTGTTGGTGCGGGGACCCGGCTCACAGTGGTCAAGGACGGCGTTGCGGTCCAGTACGTGATCACGCCGGCCGGAACCTGGATCAAGCCCAACGCCGTTGAGTGGCAGCGGTTGGAGACACCGTCAGCGCCCTACGATCCGATCGCGGCACTCGAGGCACCGACGTCGGTGGCGGCCACTGCGGTCGACGGCACCGCAACACAACTCGACGTCGTCGTGCCCGCTGCGTCGCTCGGCCTCGTGGCCGACGCACCGGCACTCACGCTGACGGTGCGGGTCGACAACGGCACCATCACGTCGGTGGGGTACGCCACCATCGTCAACAGCCACCCGGCCGTCATGCAGGCCACGATCGGCGCAGTGGTCGACGGATCCGCCGTCGTTGCCCCGATCTAGCCGGTCAATCCTGCCCGGTCTGTTGGACGGCGCAGGCCAGGGCCCGCCGAGACCCGGGTGTGTCCCCAGAGCAGAGGCTCGCCGCACTGGCTGCACACCACCCGCGCATCGGTTTCATGACCGCAGTCCGTATGGGTGAGGACCATCGGCTTGCCATCGGGCGCCGCCCACTTGTCGCCCCACGCCATCAGCGCGAAGAGGACGCCCATCAGATCCTTGCCCTTGGTGGTGGCCCGGTATTCGAAGCGTTCGGGGTTGTCCTGGTACTTGTGCTTCTCCACGATCCCGTGATCCACGAGCGTGCCGAGCCTGTCAGAGAGCACGTTGCGGGCGATGCCGAGGTCGGCCTGGATGGCCTCGAACCGGCGCTGTCCCATGGAGATGTTGCGAAGGACCAACAGGGTCCACCACTCACCGACGATCTCCAGCGTCTGCGCGATCGAGCACTGCAGATGGGCCACGCTGCTGCGCTTCACACGCCGAGCCTAGCCGTCCGCAGGCCCCTGTACCCTTGCCGACCATGTCCAAGGTGCTCACATCCCTGCCCGTCGGCGACAAGGTCGGCATTGCGTTCTCCGGAGGTCTCGATACGTCGGCCGCCGTGGCATGGATGCGCGAGAAGGGTGCGCTGCCATGCGCATACACGGCCGATCTCGGCCAGCAGGACGAAGCCGATCTGCCCGGCGTGCCCGAGCGGGCCAAGGAATACGGCGCCGAGCTGGCGCGGATCGTTGACTGTCGCGCCGAACTGGTGCACGAGGGTCTGGTCGCGCTGCAGTGCGGTGCCTTCCACATCACCACTGCCGGCAAGACCTACTTCAACACCACCCCGCTCGGCCGCGCCGTCACCGGCACGCTGTTGGTGCGGGCGATGCAAGCCGACGAGGTGGACATCTGGGGCGACGGCAGCACCTACAAAGGCAACGACATCGAGCGGTTCTATCGCTATGGCCTGCTGGTGAACCCCAACCTGAGGATCTACAAGCCCTGGCTCGACGAGCAGTTCGTCGGCGAGCTGGGCGGTCGCGCCGAGATGAGCGAGTTCTTGATCGCCCGCAAGCTGCCCTACCGGGACAGCAAGGAGAAGGCGTACAGCACCGACGCCAACATCTGGGGCGCGACCCACGAGGCCAAGACGCTGGAGGAGCTCAGCACGAGCATGGACATCGTCGAGCCGATCATGGGTGTCGCCCACTACGACGAGTCGGTTGCGATTGCCACCGAGACCGTGACCATCCGCTTCGAGGATGGCTGGCCGGTGGCGCTGAACGGCGTGGAGTACACCGATCGCGTCGCACTGGTGCTGGAGGCCAACGCCATCGGCGGCCGCCATGGATTGGGCATGAGCGACCAGATCGAGAACCGCATCATCGAGGCCAAGAGCCGCGGTATCTACGAGGCACCCGGCCTGGCGCTGCTGCACATCGCCTACGAGCGGCTGATCACGGCGATCCACAACGAAGGCACCCAGGAGAACTACCGCACGATGGGCCGCCGCCTCGGCCGCCTGCTGTACGAGGGCCGCTGGTTCGACCCGCAGAGCTTGATGCTGCGCGAGGCGCTGATGCGCTGGGTCGGCTCCGCAGTCACCGGTGAGGTCACGTTGCGGCTACGTCGCGGCGACGACTACTCGATCCTGGACACCACCGGCCCGCACCTCACCTACGCACCGGAACGGTTGAGCATGGAGCGCGTCGAGGACGCGCCGTTCGGGCCGCTCGACCGCATCGGTCAGCTGACGATGCGCAACCTCGACATCGAGGACAGTCGGGCCAAGCTCGACATCTACCGCAGCGTCGGCACGCTGGGCGCCGGTGGGCTGTTGGAGCTCGAGGGGAACACCGACTTCTGAGCCACGCATCTGCTGAGCGCGCCCGCCGGTGGGGTTCAGCGGCTGCGAATCGCTTCGATCAGCCCCGCCAGCAACCGGGCCCGATCCGGCATCGTCGCCACCTCCACGAACTCGTGGTCGGCGTGCGCGCCGCCGCCCACGGCGCCCAAGCCGTCGAGCGTGGCCACGCCACGCGCCGCGGTGAAGTTGCCATCGGAGCCGCCGCCGACGGCGACGCCGCGCACCGCCAGGCCGAGCTCCTGGCCGACGGACTCCGCCAAGGGGAACAGCCAGGCCGATGATGACGCGGGCATCGGCGGCCGACTGATGCCGCCGGTGACCTCGATGCGCGTCTGCTCGTCACGCGCGCCCAACCCGGCCATTGCCGCCTCGACGCGTTCCTTCTCCCCCGGGGCCTCCACGCGGACGTCGATGTACAGATGCGCGAGCGCCGGCACGACGTTGTCCGTGGTGCCGACCCGGGCCACCGTCGGCGTGACCGTGGTGCCGATGGACGGATCTCCGAAGGTGTTGATCGCCAGCACCTGGTGGGCTGCCTCCACCAGTGCGTTCACGCCCTTTTCGGGTTCCAGCCCTGCGTGCGCGGCACGGCCGTGGATGAGCACCTCGAACGTGCCGACCCCTTTGCGTGCGATCTTCAGGGCGCCGCCGTCGGCGCTGGGCTCCAGCACCAACACTGCTCCGCACGCCAGCGCGCGCGACTCGATCAGATCCTTGGATGCGAGCGAACCGACCTCTTCATCGGGCGAGAACAACATCTCCACGCCACTGCGATCGGCCAGCGCTGCGACCGCGTGCACCGCCTGGACGATGCCCGCCTTCATGTCGAACACCCCGGGTCCGGTGGCCCGGCCGTCGGCGACGGTGAACGGGCGCTGGGCCAGGCTGCCCACGGGGAACACGGTGTCGTGGTGTCCGACGATCAGCACCGCCGGCGTCCCACCGCCCGACCAGTGCACGATCGGCCCGGCCGGAGTCTCGATGACGGCGGGTGCCACGCCGGTGCGCGCCGTGATGACGGCAGCGACCGTCGCCGCCGACTCGGCGAGCGCGTACACATCCCGCGATGGCGATTCCACGTTCACCAGTGCGGCCAGGTCGTCCAGCATGAGATCGAGATCAGCCATCCGCTCAGTCTGGCCCGAACGGAGGCGTCGCGTGTCAGACTCGCCACATGCGTTCAACCCGGATCGTCCTCGCCGCGTCCGTGGTGCTCGGACTTGCCGCGGTGTCCTGCTCCAGCGACAGCGCATCGAGCCCATCGTCTGCAGCCCTGACGAGTGTGGTGACGAGTCCGGCGACGAGCCCGACGACACCGGCCACGACACCGGCCTCCGCTTCACCGACAACCGACGTCGCCACGACCGTGAACCTTCCTCCGGCGGCGTTCACCGTGCGGCCCGGCATCGACCAGGTCGCCGTGCTCGACGCAAACCCGGGTGACGAACTGGAACTGGTGGCCGACGACGGAACCGTCGCAGGCCGGGGAACCGTTGATGCGCAGGGCTCGTTCCTGTGGCGCCAGCTCAGCCCCGGCGACACGTTCGTCGTGCGTACCACGGGTGACAGCGCCACGGCCAGTGCGCCGGCGACGGTGCTCGCCGAGGCCGATGTACCGCCGGCGTCGTTCTACGCCGACCAGCAGCTGCCCGCCGGCGGGTTCGGTTACCTCGCCACCCGTGACGGCACCACGCTCGGCATCAACGTGCTGCTGCCGGGGCCGGCCGACAAGGGGCCCTACCCCACGATCGTCGAATATTCCGGCTACCAGCCCAGCGATCCCGACAGGGCCACGTTCGGGAAGCTGTTCAACGCGCTCGGTTACGCGTATGTCGGCATCAACATGCGCGGTACCGGCTGCAGCGGCGGCTCCTACCTGTTCTTCGAGCACGCCCAACTCGTGGACGGTTACGACGCGATCGAGACCGTTGCGGCCCAGCCGTGGGTGCAGGACCACACGGTGGGCATGGGCGGCATCTCCTACCCAGGCATCAGCCAGCTGTTCGTCGCGTCCACCCGCCCTCCGAGCCTTGCGGCCATCACGCCGCTGAGCGTGCTCGACGACTCCTACCGGGCCACGGGCGAGCCGGGCGGCATCCTCAACACCGGCTTTGCAGCACCGTTTCTCAGCGAGCGTCAGGCAGAAGCCGAGATCTATGGTCAGGAGTGGAGCAAGAAACGCGCTGACGCGGGCGACACCGTGTGCGCGGACAACCAGAATCTGCGGCTGCAGAACCCCGACTTCCTCGCCCTCACCGAAGCCCAGGACTTCTACGACCCGTCACAGGCCGACCCGCTCGCACCCGCCACGTTCGTGGACAGGATCGATGTCCCGGTGTTCCTCGCCGGCGCCTGGCAGGACGAGCAGACCGGCGGTCACTTCCCGGACATGCTCGACAAGTTCACCGGTTCGCCGCATCTGTACGCGGACCTCACCAACGGTCTGCACCTCGAGTCGTTGAGCCCCACGATCTTGACCCGGATGGTGGAGTTCCTCGATCTCTACGTCGCCCACCGCACGCCGTCACTGGCCGGCGCGCGTGCGGTCGCCAACGTGCTCGTGCCCCAGATCTACGGCGTGAGCGACGTGACGCTACCGGCCGACCGGTTCACGGGCATGAGCTATGCGGACGCGCTCGCAGCGTTCGAGGCTGATCCGCCGATCCGGGTCCTGTTCGAAGAAGGCGCCGGCGGGGCCACGCCCGGCTCGCCGTATCCGCGCTTCACCACTGGCTTCGACACGTGGCCGGTGCCCGAGGCAGTTGCGACCACGTGGTACCTCGGTGATCGCGGTCTGCTCGCCACCAAGCCGCAGCCAACCGGAACGCCCGACTCGTACGCGTCCGACCCCACCGCGCTGCCCAAGGCGTTCTACCCCGGCGGCCGCAGCAGCGACATCTGGAAGGCCGGCACACGGTACGACTGGCAGCCGATTCCGGCTGGCACGGGCGTCGGCTATCTGACCGACGCGCTGACCCAGGACACCGTGATGGTGGGCACCGGGTCGGTGGACCTGTGGGTGCAGTCGAGCGCCGCCGACACCGACTTCGAGGTCACCCTCACCGAGGTCCGCCCCGACGGCACCGAGATGTACGTGCAGAGCGGCTGGCTGCGCGCATCGCACCGCGCCCTCGACGAAGGCCGCAGCACCGACGTGCTCCCGGTGCAGACTCATGCCGAGGCCGACGCCGAGCCGCTGCCGGCAGACACGTTCACCCCCGTGCGGATCGAGCTGTTCCCGGCCGCATACGTGTTCCG
>JAYTSB010000182.1:0-1616 GCA_043745825.1 Actinomycetota bacterium
ATGGTTGAACAAGCCCAGACCGGCAAGGCCGAGGTCCAGCGGCTGGCCGACCGGGTCTCGGCGATCTTCGTGCCCGTGGTCATCGCCCTCGCCTTCGCCACGCTCGGCTTCTGGCTCTCCGCCGCAGCCACCGACAACGCCACCACGGCGTTCACTGCCGCGGTCGCGGTGTTGATCATCGCCTGCCCGTGCGCCCTCGGCCTGGCCACACCAACAGCGCTGATGGTGGGCACCGGCCGCGGCGCCCAGCTCGGCATCATCATCAAGGGCCCCGAGGTGTTGGAGTCCACCCGCAAGGTGGACACCGTCGTGCTCGACAAGACGGGCACCGTCACCACGGGCAAGATGTCGCTGGTTGAGGTCGTCGTCAGCGGCGACACCGACGAGCGCGAGGCACTCTTTCTCGCCGGGTCGCTGGAGGACGCGTCCGAGCACCCGATCGCCCAGGCCATCGCCGCTGGCGCAGCGTCCCGTGGCATCGACCTGGCCGCGGTCGAGTCGTTCGCCAACACCGAGGGCCTCGGCGTGCAGGGCGTGGTCGGCGGGCACGCGGTCGTCGCCGGCCGTGAGCGGTTCCTTGCTGATTGGTCGCTGCACCTCGACGACACGCTGCGCGCTGCGCGCGATGCTGCCGAAGCGGCCGGACGCACGCCGGTGTACGTGGGCTGGGACGGCGCCGCCCGGGCAGTCCTCGTGGTGGCCGACACCGTCAAGCCGACGTCGGCCGAGGCCATCGCCGGGATGAAGGCCCTCGGGCTGCGCCCGGTGCTGCTCACCGGTGACAACAGCAAGGCCGCCCATGCCGTGGCCGAACAGGTGGGCATCACCGAGGTCATTGCCGAAGTCCTGCCCGCCGACAAGGTGGAGGTCGTTCGCCGCCTGCAGGCCGAGGGTCGGGTCGTGGCAATGGTGGGCGACGGCGTCAACGACGCGGCAGCGCTGGCCCAGGCCGACCTCGGCCTGGCGATGGGTACGGGCACCGATGTGGCCATCGAGGCCAGTGACCTGACCCTGGTGCGGGGCGACCTACGCGCCGCAGTCGACGCCATCCGCCTCTCCCGGCGCACCTTGGCCACCATCAAGGCCAACCTGTTCTGGGCGTTCGCCTACAACGTCGCTGCCCTCCCGCTGGCCGCAGCAGGCCTGCTCAACCCCATGTTGGCGGGCCTTGCAATGGCATGCTCCAGCGTGTTCGTGGTGTCCAACAGCCTCCGGCTGCGCCGCTTCCAGCCCCAATCGACCACACAGTCGGCGACGCGAACGCACTAGTGGAAAACAGTGCTTCAGCACCTCGCCCGCAGCTCAGACGACGGGCATGATGAAGTCGCGGACGAAGCTGTCCAGCTGAATCCGCACGAACAGCGCCCCCTCGCCCCGGGCGCTGTTCGCTTTTTTCACCCTGGTTTTGCGAGACTGCCCTCTCGGTATCAGTGCAGTCGGTATCAGTGCAGGGAGACAGCCATGGCCGCAACGGTGTATGTGCTCGGGGGAGCACAAACGGACTTCGCCCGCAACTTCGCCCGCGAGGGGAGGGAAATCAGCGACCTCTTCGCCGAGGTCGTGCGCGACACGCTCACCGACGCCCGCGTGGATGCATCCGAGATCGGCACCATCCA
>JAYTSB010000183.1:0-2973 GCA_043745825.1 Actinomycetota bacterium
TGGAACACGAGTCCGTCGATGATGTCGGCGTTGCCGCTGATGGTGAACTCGCCACGGTGGTGGGCGCGGTGACATCGCTTGCAGAGGCAGCACAGGTTGGCGGTGTCGGTGCGGCCGCGCTTGTCGCCGTTCCAGTGGACGATGTGGTGCACCTCAAGCCCGTGCGTGGAGCTGCAGTGGGGATTTCGACAGACGCGATCGCGATCCTCGACGAGTAGACGGGTGTGCGCAGGTACGATGCGCCGCCGGCGGCCGACGTTGACAGGGAGCCCGCCGGTGGTCCAGACGGGTTGCACGACACCGTCGCACAGCACGAGGTCCATCACCATCGGCGGCAATGCTGGCCCGCGGTGAACCCATGCACCTTCGGTGTCGACGTGGATGACGATGCGGAACAGGTCCCGGCGAGATGGCGACGACACCGCACCGAGCGAGCGTGCACAGACCTCGACGAGTGCTTCGAGCCAGGTTGCATCGGTGTTGCCGGCGCGGAACAACGAGTCGCGCGCCTCACGCAGCGCAGCGTCGATGATCGCACCGTCGGTCGAGTCGGCGAGCGCATGGACGAAGAAGTTGCCGTCGTCGTCGAACCCCACGCTGGCGTGGTGCGTCGGTTCGCTCGGCGGTGCGGGTGGGGCAGGGTCGTCCGTGTGAGGTTCGGGCACATCGAGGAATCGCTTGTTCAGCATCGCCCGCAGCTGGGCCACGGTTGCCGATTGCGCCAACTGACAGACCTCCCGGTCGTTGTGCGCGGGAGTCCGCCGCGCAACGACGGCCATCTGATCGACCGACAGCAGACCGTCAGCGAACGCGGCGAACGACTCGGGAAGGTCGTCGACGCGGTTCGCCATCTGCACGATCTGCTTCGCGCGCTCGGGCGACAAACCGGTCTGCCAGCTGAGCCAGTGCGCCGGCGAGTGGAGGCCCGCACCTTCCCACGAGCGGGTGTCGATTGCCGTCCGGACGATGCTGACCAACTCTTGGTGGAGCACGTTGAGGTGCCCGCTGATCTCGGCGAGGCGGGTTTCCTGCAGCCTCGGTGCGGGGACCTCCGTGGTCGTCACCATACCGTGAATCGTACACATGTTCGATGCACGGGTCAACTGATCTCTGCGCGTTTCTCGGGATTCAGAGCTGTCAGCTACGGCTCGATGATCGGGAAGAACAGGTCGAACTGATCCAACAGGCTGATGAAGTGATCGAAGGCGGTGCGGTCGCCGTCGATGGTGAGCGTGGCTCGGTCGATCTCGGCATCCACCGTGCTGAGCTCGCTGGTCACCTTCACGAGGGCCTCCACGGTGGTGCGGATCGTCGCGTCGGCGGGTGAGGTGCGGCGCATGCCGTAGGTGAGCACGCCGTGCTGGATGCGCACGCGGTACTGCTCGTTGGTCTCGCTGAGCACCACGTCGAAGTGGAGGTGGGCGTCCACGGCCGCCGGTCCGTTCAGCTTCACCGCGCAGTTGTCGAGCACCATGCGCGGCGTCATTGCGCGCAGTACGTCGAGGCGCGCCGCACCACGTAATCCGGGCGCGTGCGGTGTCCCGTTGCGCAACTCCTGCGCACCACTGAGGTAGAACGCGCGCCACGGACCGGACTCCGACTGGTAGCCGAGCTGCTCCAGTGCATCGGCCTGCAACAGCCGCGCCGCGCGGTTGGTTGGATCGGCGAACACCACGTGGTTCACCACCTGTGCGACCCAGCGGTACTCACCGGCTTCGAAGTCCGCTCGGGCCCGCTGCAGGACGGCCTCCGCGCCGCCCATGTACTCCACCAGCTTGGCGGCCGCATCCACCGGTGGCAATGGATGCAGATTGGCCGGATTCGCGTCGAACCAGCCGAGGTAGCGCTGGTACACGGCCTTCACGTTGTGGCTGACCGTGCCGTAGTAATCGCGATTGAAGAACTCGTCACCGATTGCCGGCGGCACGGTCACCGTCTCGGCGATCTCGAGTGCGGTCAGGCCGTGGTTGGCCAGGCGCATCGTCTCGTCGTGGATGTAGCGGTAGATGTCGCGCTGGCCGCCGAGCCACGCCTCGATGTCCGGGGTTCCCCATCGCGGCCAGTGGTGGCTGGCGAACGCCACATCCACGCGGTCGATGAACAGCTCGAGCGCTTCGTCGATGTACCGGCTCCACCCGAGCGCATCGCGGATCTCGGCACCGCGCGGGGTGTACACGTTGTGCAGCGTGGCCGAGCAGTTCTCCGCCATGCAGACCGCTCGGTGGTCGGGGAACAGGAAGTTCATCTCCGCAGGCGCCTCGGTGCCGGGGGTGAGCTGGAACTCGATCCGCACGCCGTCGATCACGAGCTCGGCGCCGCTGGCCTCGATGTGCTCGGTGGGCGCGATGAGCCCGCCGCCGCCAAACGGCACGCCCTTTCCCAACCCGGCGTCGACGTGGCCGTGGATGCTCTTGGGCAGCAGCACGCCGTACATGTACATCGCCCGGCGCGTCATCGCCGGGCCGGCGATGACGTTCTCGCTGATGGCCGCTTCGAGGAAGCCGGCAGGTGCGATCAGCCGGACCGCGCCGCTGGCGACCTCTGCATCGGTGACGATGCCGCGCACCCCGCCGTAGTGGTCGACGTGGCTGTGGGTGTAGATGATCGCGACGATCGGACGTGGGCCGAAGTGGGCGTCGACGAGGCCCCGTGCCGCTGCGGCCGTCTCGGCAACCGTCAGTGGATCGATCACGATCCAGCCGGTGTCCGTGCGCACGAAGGTGATGTTGGAGAGGTCATAGCCGCGCACCTGGTAGATGCCGTCGCACACTTCGAACAAGCCGTGCGTGCGGTTGACGTCGGCCTGGCGCCAGAGGCTGGGGTTGACCTCGGGTGGGCACGCGCCGTCGATGAACGAGTAGGCGTCGAGGTCCCAGATCACCGCGCCGGCGGCGTTGCGAATGACCGGTGGGTCGAGGGAACGGAGGTGGCCGCGCGCGGCGCGATCGAAGTCGCCGCGGTCGCCGAGCGCCA
>JAYTSB010000184.1:0-2498 GCA_043745825.1 Actinomycetota bacterium
AAATGATGGCGGAGCTGATGGGCAAGGGCACGGGGTACTGCCACGGCAAGGGTGGCTCGATGCACATCTCGAATCTCGATGTGGGCATGCTCGGCGCCAACGGCATCGTCGGCGCTGGTGCGCCGATCGCGGTCGGCGCGGGCTTCGCCAACAAGTACAAGGACAACGGCAATGTGGCTGCCGCCTTCTTCGGTGATGGCTCCACCAACATCGGGGCCTTCCACGAAGCAGCCAACATGGCGTGCGCGCTGCGTCTGCCGGTGTTGTTCATCTGCGAGAACAATGAGTACGGCGAGTTCACACCGCGAGACAAGACGATGGCGATCACCGACATCGTGGACCGGGCCGCCGGTTACGGCATGCCCGGTGTGATCGTCGACGGAATGGACGTCGTTGCGGTGCATGAAGCGGCTGTCGAGGCCGCCGCCCGCGCTCGACGCGGTGACGGGCCGTCGCTGATCGAAGCGAAGACCTATCGCTTCTACAACCATCACGGCATCCAGAACCTCGGGCTCAAGTATCGCGGCGACGACGAGGTGGCGAAGTGGCGTGAGCGCGATCCGATCTTCACGTTCGAAGATCGGTTGATCGCGGCGGGAACCACCAACCGCGAGCAGTTCGACGAGGTCTGGGCCGAGCTGCGAGCGGACATCGCGGCGGCCATCGAGTTTGCTGAGGCCAGCCCCCTGCCCACCCCCGACCAACTGCTGGCCGACGTGTACACGGTGATGGCTGGCGGCGCATCATGAGCCGCAAGCTCAGCTACGTGCAGGCGTTCAACGAAGCTGTGCGCCAGGAGATGTCAGCCGACGACAACGTGTTCTGCGCGGGTGAGGACATCGGCGCGTTCGGAGGCGTGTTCCAGACCTACGCCGGGCTGCAGAAGGAGTTCGGCGCCCGGCGTGTCGTCGACACGCCCATCTCCGAGCAGGCCATCGTCGGCCTCGGCGTCGGTGCTGCCGTCACCGGCCTGCGCCCGATCGTGGACATCATGTTCATGGACTTCATCTGCGTGGCGTTCGACCAGATCGTCAACCAGGCAGCCAAATTGAAGTACATGTTCGGCGGCGCGGCCACCATTCCGCTCACCATCACCACCGGTGGCGGTGCCGGGCTCTCTGCGGCGGCGCAGCACAGCCAGTCGTTGGAGGCGTTGCTCTGTCACATCCCCGGCCTCAAGGTGGTTCAGCCGTCGAACCCGTACGACATGAAGGGTCTGATGACGGCGTGCATTCGCGAGAACAACCCGACCATCATGATCAAGCACAAGCGTCTGCTGGGCATGCAGGGCGAGGTGCCCGAGGAGCCATACGTCGTGCCGCTCGGCGTGGCCAACGTGCTGCGTGAAGGCTCGGATGTCACCGTCGTCGGCTGGGGTCGAATGGTCAACGAGGCCCTTGCGGTTGCCAACAAGCTCGCGGAGGAGGGCATCGACGTGGAGGTCATCGACCCCCGAACGCTGCAGCCCCTGGACACTGCCACGATCTTCGAATCTGTGCGCAAGACCAATCGGGTCATCGTGGTTCACGAGGCAGTTCGCTTCGGTGGGCTCGGTGCCGAGATCGCCGCCCAGATCCAGGAAGAGGCATTCGACTACCTCGATGCTCCCGTAGCGAGAATCGCCGCACCCTTCTCACCGGTGCCGTTCACGCCCGTGCTCGAGCAGGCATACCTTCCCTCGGCCAACGACATCGAAGCCAAGATCCGCTCCATCATCGCTCGCCCCGGACGCTGACCCGCGTGGCTACGGTTGGCATCATCGTCAACCCGCATGCGGGCAAGGACATCCGTCGGCTGAACTCCGCCGCTGGTCAGACGTCCGACGCAGCCAAGATCGGCATCCTGCGTCGCGTGGCGGCTGGCGCACTGGAGCAGGGCGTCGACCGCCTGCTGTTGAGCACCGACACGCACCAACTCGCCGAGCGCGCCGCGGAGGGTCTGGGCGGTCCGACCGAGCTGATCGAGAGTCCACTCACCGGCTCGCACCTCGACACCATTGCCAGCGCTGCGGCGATGTGGAAGCAGGGCGCCCATGTGGTGGTCACGCTCGGCGGCGACGGAACCTGTCGAGACGTGGCGACGGGGTGGCCACAGGTACCGCTGATCGCGATCTCCACCGGCACCAACAACGTGTTCCCGTCGAATGTCGACGGCACTACAGCGGGCGTCGCAGCTGCGCTGGTCGCGCGCGGTGACGTCGCGCGCGGTGAGGTCAGCCGGCCGGCCAAGCGCATCACGGTGGACATCGACGACCCGGACCGCGCCACCGTCGTCCACGAGTCTGCGCTGGTCGAGGCTGCGCTGATCGACGTGCCCTTCGTCGGCGCTCGCGCCGTGACGGATGGGTCGTCGATCCGTTGGGTGCTCGCGTGCATTGCCTCGCCGGCCAGCACCGGTGTCGCCAGCATTGCCGGACGTGTTCACCCGGTCGGGCGCAATGAGCGTGGTGGGGTCCTGATCCATCTCGGCGGCAACTCGCGTCATGTGCGGGTACCTCT
>JAYTSB010000185.1:0-3609 GCA_043745825.1 Actinomycetota bacterium
GTGGCCTGCACCACGATGCCGGCCACGAGGTGCGGGTGACGCTGCGTCATCAGCAGCGTGAGGGGACCACCCATGGAGTAGCCGATCACGATCACCGGTCCCACGCCGAGTTGCTCGATGAGGGCGGCTGCATCGTCGGCCGCGTCTTCGAGCTCGAAGCGGGCGGCAGCGCGCATGCCCCGCCCGTGCCCACGATGGTCGATGGCCACGAACGAAAAGTCGCGAGCCAACTCCTCGTATGCCGTGAAGAACTGCAGATCCGCCGACGCCGTCCATCCGTGCAACAGCAACACCGTGGCAGCCGCAGGATCAGCATGGCGATGATGGCGGTAAAACACCTCACCGCGACCAGCGAGGACGGCCGTATGTCCGCCGGGAAGCCAGGGCAGGATCACGGCCGGCACCCGTCACACACGCCGATGAGGTCGAGGCGGTGGTGGCGCAACTCGAAACCATTGACCGCTGCGAGCTCGCCGAGCGAGTGGTCCAGCGTGGCCTCGACGGGCTCGGGCACCACGACGTCTCGCACCGTGCCGCACGACTCGCAGATCAAATGGTGGTGATGGCCGCCGAGATCCTCGGCCAGCTCAAACCGGGCCCATTCATCGTGGGTCACGACGCGTGTGATCACGCCGGCCTGCTCCAGCACCGCCAGGTTCCGGTACACCGAGCTCTGCGCGAGATCTGGGTGCAGCCGCAGGATGTCGGGAATGGTGATGGGGTGCTCGGCCGTGCCGAGGATCTCCACCAGCTGCCGACGCATGGACGTGTACCGTTGCCGGTCGCCCACCACGCGCCGGGCTGCGATCTGGTGTAGGTCGGTGCTCATCTTGATTCGAGCGTAATGCCGCTCAGGCCTCGTCAGGCCGTGCCTGACCGGTGAAATCGAACAGCGGCACGCCCCATCCACGCGCCCGTTGGAGCAGATGCGCCGTCGGCAGGCGCGCATCGCCGAGCACGACCGTACCGGTGGGGTGACCAGCGGGAGGGCCATGAACGCTCAGCAGCCACTCGGTCATGGCACTCGCCACGGCGGCAGCGGCCACGCCGCTGCGCATCGCCGCGCCCGCTACCAACGTCTCGCGGGCGCCACCCGGCAGGGCACCGCGGACCTCGACGCGCACCGCGCCGACGCCACCCTCGCGATGCGGTGGGCTGAGCATCGGCAGGCGCGCCGTGAAGCGGTCGCGGCGGGTGCCCGACATCCGCGCGCTCATTCGCATCACGCTCGGAAACACCCGGTGCAACAGCAGCGGTTCGGGTACTTCGGCCCGGTAGCAGTCGTAGGCGTTGACGGGTTCCGGGAACCAGCACAGCTCGCGCCCCGCGCCGGCCGGCCGGCGCACCCAGACGCCGTCGTGCAGTCCGATCGACGTGCCGCCGAGGGCGCGATGATGCTGGCGGGCACACGCCGGCCCGGCAGTGCCGTGCATCGCAATGTGGATCTCGTCGACAACATCGAGCTGATCGGCCAGCCGCCGGGCGAGCAACCCGGTCAGCCCCGGCGCCATGGCCGCACCCACCACCAGGGTCACCCCGCGGCGTTCGGCCAGCGGGTGCATGGCCAGCAGCGCCTCGACGTCGTCCACGTCGTCACTCATCGAGACGACGGAGACTCCACTGTCGAGCAGTTCACGAGCGAGCTCCGCGTGGGGTGCCGGCAGGGCGAGCACCGCGGCATCGGCCACATAGGCATGGGCGAGATCCAGCGCGGCACTGTTGCAGCTGCGCGCCACCGCACGGGCCACATCCCCACGCGCGTCCACGAGACCGACCCGAAACGCATCGGTGCCCGCCAGGTTCGTGGCCACACGCGAGCCGGTGACGCCAACGCCGATGACCACGGCGACGGGGCTGTCGGCTCCGTGAGTCATCTCGGGGCAGTCATTGCAGTGCCATCAACGTGGGGCCATCATCGGGCGCTGCTCGTTTCGAGTGTGACGGTCATTTGGGTGTGACCGTCATCTCGCGCCAGCCGCCCTGCTGAGGCGCAACGCCTCCCTGACCGCGTAGACGCAGTACACCGGCGATGGTCGCCGCCGCCGACAACGCCAATATCGCCCGACGAAGCATCCTCATGGTGGGCTCACTGTAGCGCCCGCCACCACTGGCACCCCGTCGATGGTGATGTCGTCCTCAGGCGTCGATCGGCTCCATGGCAATGATTCGCTTCGCTGCCGGCATCACGGAGAGGACGTAGGGCGCACCGTTGTGCAATGCGGTCGGCAGGACCGGTAGCCGGAACGACGTGCCGTTCACGGCGATGAAAAAGGCGGGACGCTCGCGCCGGTTGATCGCGACCGGCCCGGCGTGGCGTTCGACCCCGCCCTCGGCAACGGAGCGACGGGGCTTGCTGTTCACTCCTCTCGCGACACGAAGAGGCGCTCCTCCAAGCACTGGAGTACCCGCCGTCATCGGCGGCGTCGAAGTGACGGCCCAGCTGTGACTGCCCAATCGAACCAATAAACTACCTAAAGTCTCTCGGTATTGGTATGTTTAGGGAGTTCTATGAGGAGCTTCACGAGCGCCAGCACGCTTGATCCCGTTCCGGGCGACATCGTCAGCCTGCTGCGCCGGATCGACTTCGCGGCCGGTGCCGAGGCGCGCCACCTCGACCGACTTCCCCAACTCCTCGACGCCTTGCAGGAACAGGCTCGCATAGAGTCCGTTACCGCTTCGAGTGCCATCGAGGGCGTACACGTCGCCGAGGCCCGCGTGCCCAACCTCGTGTCGGGCAACCCGCAACGCATTCGCAACCGCAGCGAGGCCGAGTTCGCCGGCTACAGCGCCTCGCTCGACTACCTCAACCAACAGAACCCTGGTGAACTCACCGTCGGGCTGGTGTTGCACTTGCATCGCCTGCTGTTCTCCTTCACCGACGGACGCGGCGGCTACTTCAAGGCCGAGGACAACCTGGTCATCGACCGCCACCGCGACGGCAGCACCAGCACACGCTTCACCCCGGTCGGTTGGCAGGAGACACCGTTCTACATGGACGACCTCGTCGCCCGCACCAACAACGCGCTCCGCACCAACGACACCCATCCCCTTCTGATCATCGCCGCGTTTGCGCTCGACCTGCTGTGCATCCACCCGTTCGCCGACGGCAACGGCCGCGTCGCACGACTCGCCACAACACACCTCCTCCAACGATCCGGCTACGGGGTCGGCAACTACGTCAGCGTCGAACAACTCATCTACGAAACCACGGACCAGTATTACCAAGCGCTCGCAGCATCGACGACGGGCTGGTTCGACGACGGCCAACACACCGTCTGGCCGTGGGACGGCTACCTGCTCGGCCGACTCGACGCCGCCTACACACGTTTCGGAACCCGGATCGCCGGAGGGAACCGCGGCGGGACAAAGCAGGACAGGATTCGTGACTTCGTGCTGCTGCACGCCGCGACACCGTTCACCATCGCCGACATCCGCCGCGCTGCGCCCGGCATCAGCGACAACACCATCCGGCTCGTCCTCGCCGAACTGAGAGACCAAGGGCTGATCGCCAACGACGGCTCCGGCCGCAACGCGAGTTGGCGCCGATTCGTTGATTGAAGGATCTGTGGAGCATCCCGGTTCATCGCCAAGGAGCGCAGGAAGGTCCAC
>JAYTSB010000186.1:0-1937 GCA_043745825.1 Actinomycetota bacterium
TCGGTTTCTTCCTGCCCGGCGATTCGCTGCTGTTCATCGCCGGGTTCTTCACCGCCGATGCCGGCGCCCATCGGCTGCCCTCCCTGCCGATCACCGCCCTGGTCGTGGTCGTCTCCGCGATCGCCGGTGACCAGGTGGGTTATCTGTTCGGCCGCAAGGTTGGTCCGAGTCTGTTCGATCGACCGCAGAGCCGATTCTTCAAGCCGGCCCACGTGGAGCGGGCCCACGAATTCCTCGAGCGCCACGGCTCAAAGACCATCGTGATGGCCCGGTTCGTGCCCGTGGTGCGCACGTTCGCACCCATCGTTGCCGGCGTTGGGCGGATGAAGTACCGCACGTTCGTCATCTACAACGTCCTCGGCGGGCTTCTGTGGGGCGCCGGCATCACCACGCTCGGCCACTTCCTCGGCGAGGTCAACTGGGTCAAGAACAACATCGAGATCGCCAGCATCGGTATCGTCGCACTGTCTCTGCTGCCGGTCATCCTGGAGCTCGTCAAGCACCGCCGTGCGGCATCGAGGATCACCGCCGACGTCGTGCACGACCTCACCGAGGCCGACGCCACCAACACCCCCGGCGACTGAAGCGGCTTCAGCCGGGGAGGCGGTCGAGAACCCAGTGGCCGAGGGCCTGCACCTGGTCGTCGCGCCAGGACAGTCGGCCGGGGCGGTAGACCACTGAGCCGAGGGCACGCTGCTGGTGCTCGAGGAGGCCGACGTCCTCTCGGCCGACGAGCTCCCAACGCTCGTAGTACGGGGCGGCCTTGGCGGCGAAGCCGGGTTTCTCGGTGATGGCGCGCGGGAAGCAGCCGCCGATCTCCAGGATCGAGTGGTCGTGGGCGACGGGCGTGACGTTCAGCCACCACATGCAGTCCTGGGCGACCGCGAGCTGCAGCGCCGGATGCAAAACGGTGAAGTAGGTGCCCTGCAACGCATCTTCGTCCAGCCCTTCGATCGGCGGGAACGGCGGCGTGGTGCCGGGCAGCGTGGCGATCGAGCGACCCGACGTCACCTGGATGCACTTCCACTCGCCGACCGTCGCCAGCGAGCGGGACTGCTGGTTGCCGACGGTCTGTCGGTGCAGGGTGCCTGTGTGGTAGGTCTCCATTGCGTTCTCGAGGATCAGCTTCCAGTTGCAGCGCGGCTCCAACGTCACCGTCCACGTGCAGACCATGTCCCCGAGGCGGTGTGAGGCCAGCCGGTCGGGGAGGTCGCCGAGCATCTCCAGCAGCGGTGGGGCGGCCGCGTTGTACGTGATGAAGACGAACCCGGCCCAGGACTCCAGGCGGATCGGGAACAGGCCGTGCTCGGCGCGGTCGAAGCCCTCCGCGGCCTTCATGTCCGGGCAGGCGTGCAGCGAGCCGTCGTTGCGATAGCTCCATGCGTGGTACGGGCACACGATGTGCCCACCGTTGTCGGCGCCAAACACCAGCAGCGAGCCGCGGTGCCGGCACACGTTGGCGAAGCAGCGCAACACGTCGTCATCGCCGCGCACGAGCACCACCGGTCCGCCCACCGTGTCGAAGCTGCGCCGGTCACCGGCATTGGGCAGCTGATCGGCGCGGGCGAGGAAGATCCAGTTCGCCAGCAGCACGTGCTCGCGCTCGGCGGCGAACACCGCCGGGTCGGTGTAGAAGCCGGCCGGCATCGAGGACGCCTCGTTCAGCGGTAGGCGGGCGGCGGCGACCTCGGCGGGATCCATCGTCACGATCGTGTCATGTGAGGAACACCGGTGCTTGATCAGTCGGCGGTCTCGGCCACGAAGTCGATGAGCCGCTCGACGGCGCCCACCAGTTCCGGACTGAGGTCGGCGTAGGTGGTGACCCGATTGCGCAGGCGCGGCCAGAACGTGGCCAGGTCGGTGCCCAGGGCCCGGCACATGCCTTCCTTCCACGGTTGGCCACGCGGCACGTCCGGCCACGCCGTCAGCCCGAGCAC
>JAYTSB010000187.1:0-1501 GCA_043745825.1 Actinomycetota bacterium
CCGGTCATCGTGATGGAGATCCCGGCGGCAAACGGGGGTAGCAACGACGACACGGTGCTGCTCTACGGCCACCTCGACAAGCAACCGGAGATGACTGGCTGGCGCGAAGGCCTCGGCCCGTGGACACCGGTCGTGGAGAACGGTCGCCTGTACGGTCGGGGCGGTGCCGACGACGGCTATTCGGCGTTCGCATCGCTGGCCGCAATCGAGGTCGCCCAGCGCACGGGCATGGCCCACAACCGTTGCATCGTGCTGATCGAGGCCAGCGAGGAAAGTGGCAGCCCCGATCTGCCGGCGCATCTGGTGGCGCTGCAAGACCGCATCGGCAGCCCCAGCCTCGTGCTCTGCCTGGACAGCGGATGCATGGATTACGAGCGGCTCTGGGTCACCACCTCGCTGCGCGGCGTCGTCGCGTGCACGCTCAACGTGGAGATCCTCACCGAGGGCGTGCACAGCGGCAAGGCCAGCGGCATCGTCCCATCATCGTTCCGCATCCTCCGCCAGCTCATCGATCGCATCGAGGACGCGTCCACCGGCAGGGTGCTGCTCCCTGAACTGCATGTGGAGATCCCGCCGGCCCGCATCCGCCAGGCAGAGGCAACCGCAGACGAATTCCCCGAGCCGGTGTCCGCCCACCTACCGTTCGTGGCGGGCGCGCGCCCGGCCGTGTTCGATGCGACGCAGCAACTCATCGCTCGCACCTGGCAGCCAACGCTGAGCATCACCGGCGCAGCCGGGCTGCCAGATGTCAGCGTGGCCGGCAACGTGCTGCGCCCGTGCACGAGCCTGCGGCTCAGCTTCCGGCTGCCGCCCACGTGCGACGACGCCCTCGCCCTCGTCGCCATCGAGAAGGCGCTGACCGTCGAGCCACCGTTCGGGGCCTGCGTCACGGTCACCGACCAGCACGCCGGCCCAGGGTGGAACGCGCCGGCGTTCGCGCCATGGCTGGAGAATGCGCTCGACGTGGCCTCGGTGGAGTACTTCGGGCGGCCGTCGCGCTCGTTCGGCGAGGGCGGGACCATCCCGTTCATGGGCATGCTGGGGAAAATGCTCCCCGACGCCCAGTTCGTCATCACGGGCGTGCTCGGGCCGGGCAGCAATGCCCACGGTCCGAACGAGTTCCTCGACCTCTCCTGCGCCCGAAAGATCACCGGCTGTCTGGCCCGAATCCTCGCCGAACACGCCGCACGGGTGTGACGGCGGTGGACAGCCGCTCTCTCAGTGCCACCACCGAGGAGTGACCACACCCCGGTGAGGCTGCCAAACCGGCACCACCTGACCAGACTCCCCGGGGAGTCCGCACGGGGAGTCGGCGCCGGTGCTGACCGATCCCTGATCGCCACGACGGCACCCTAGAGTCGGCGGCGTGGATCACCAGGTGGGCAATCAGGATCCGACGGCAGCCACGGCGGCCACCGTCGAGAAGGTCTTTTTCGAGCTGCGCAAGATCATCGTCGGCCAGCCCCGGATGCTCGAGCGTGTCCTCGTCGGCCTCCTGTCG
>JAYTSB010000188.1:0-4785 GCA_043745825.1 Actinomycetota bacterium
ACCTCACAAGAGGCTGCCGATTTCGGAATCTCCCGCCGGGACATCGGCTCGCTCGAGCGCCTCGGCCTCGTCGAGCGCCTCAGGGACCACGTGTGGCGAATGGTCGGACACCCCGTGACGTGGCGGCAGAAGTTGCGTGCCGCCACCGCTGGCAACTCGGCCGTCGCGTCACATCACAGTGCTGCCGCGCTCCACCGGCTCGATGGCTTGCGCGAGCCGCCTGCGGTGCCGGAGATCCTCTGCGACCATGCCAAACGGGTGGACGTGCCGGGCGCGGTCGTGCATCGGTCACGGAACTTCGACCGTCGCGACCTCACCGTGGTCGATGGCATCCCGTGTACGACCTTGGCCAGAACGCTGTGCGACATCGCCGCCCGCATCGACGCTGCTTGTCTGCTCAGAGGCGTCGACGACGCGCAACGCCGCGGGGTGTCGATGAACTGGCTGCTCGATCGATCCCGTGCACTGGCAGTGACCGGGCGCAGCGGTCCGACTCTCGTCGGCGAGGTCGTTCGCCGACGGCTCGGCGGATACCGCGTACCGGACTCATGGTTCGAGCGTCAGCTCCAGTTGTGCCTCGCCTCGCGCCTGTTGCGCGGAATGGAGCGCCAGTACACGTTGCGCACCGCAACAGGCTTGTTCGTTGCACGCTTTGACCTCGCCCTGCCATGGGTGCGACTGGGCATCGAGGGGCACAGCCGCAGCCACCACCTCGGCGAGATCGCCGAACGGTACGACGAGCACCGAGACATGCGGTGCGCCAAAGAGGGCTTCGAGATCATGTACCTGGGCTTTGCTGCGACGCGATCCCCGGCCAAGGTCCGGCGTGACATCGAAGAGGTCGTCGAGCGTCGCGCGGCCGACCTCGTCCTCTGCCCGCCACCCTCGTGATGCCGGTGCGCCGGTTCTCCGGCATGGTTCGTGACGGACTGGGACGCCAGCACGCGCAACGGACGTGCGGTGGCGGCCCAGACAGTCGGAACACTTGGCAAAACGGTCAGGTGCCGCCCTTGCGGAGCCGCTTGCTCGCCTCGTTGAGGCGCTTCTTCTCGTCGACGGTGAGGCCATCCATGCCGACGAGGGCGATCTTGTCGAGGATGGTGTCGACCTCGGCCTGATCCTGCATCGGGCGGTAGACGGGCGTGGTGGGCCAGGGGCCATCGACCACGACGGGGCCACTGCGGCCTGCCGACGAGGGTGACACCTTGCGCTTCTTCGCGCCACGCCCGTTGCCGCCGCCACTGCTGCGGCTGACGCCGGGGATGTGGATCTGCGGCAACCACTGGAAGTCGGTGAGCATGCCCATGCTGCGTGCCGTCCAGACTGCGACGGTGATCGAGAGGAGGTACACGATCAGCTGCTCGGACTGGCGGTTGCCGAGCAACTGCAGCACGTCGATGCCCACGATCACGAGCGCGAGAATCCACGCCGGGACACCGAAGAAGAACGGCATCTTCGGGTTCTCGCACACGAACACCACGAAGATCGCGACCTCCAGCGAACGGATACCGAAGATGTTCACGTCGAGCGCGGTGGCGGCGAGGGCGGGGATCAGGGTGACGAGCACGACCAACCACAGATACTTGATCCGGCCGAGCTGGGATTCGATCCGACTGCCGAGGTACCAGAAGATGGCGATGGACAGCGCAACGAAAATGCTGGGCTCGTTGGCGATGGGCCACGTGACGAGCCGCCAGACCTGGCCACCTTTGACCGAGCCGGTGAGGAAGTTCTCCGACGGGATGAGGTAGAGGTTGTAGAGAATCGTCTTGTCGGCGGCGTAGACGAAGAAGGAGATGACGCAGAGCGCAGCGACCAGCACCGTCGTCGTGACGTCCACCGCGCCGACGCGGAACCACGGATCCGAGTGGTCGCGGCTGGAGGGCATGGAGAACCGGTAGCGGCCAGGCATCGACCTCACCCTAGCGCTGAGCAGTCCTGTATCACTGGCGTGCGCAGCGGTTCGGGCACGAGGGAACCGCACCGGGTAGGACGAACGTATGCTCGAACGACCATGGTGAAGCGCCCGCCGACCGGAACCATTCCCGACACCCCCGGGTCGTATCAGTTCAAGGATGCGGCCGGCCGGGTGATCTACGTCGGCAAGGCATCGAGCCTGCGGCAGCGCCTCAGCAACTACTTCCAGGACCCGCGAAACCTGCACGCCCGCACGGCCCAAATGGTGGCGACGGCGGAGACCGTGGAGTGGATCGAGGTCCGCAACGAGGTCGAGGCGCTGATGCTGGAGTGGACGCTGATCAAGCAGCATCGCCCCCGGTTCAACATCCGCCTGCGCGACGACAAGAGCTACCCGTTTCTCGCAGTCACGCTCGACGAGGAGTTCCCGCGCGCCCTCGTGATGCGTGGACGCAAGCGCAAAGGGGTGCGCTACTTCGGCCCCTACGCGCACGCTTACGCCATACGCGACACGCTCGATCTGCTGCTGCGGAGCTTCCCTGTGCGCACCTGCAGCAACGGCAAGTTCAACGAGCACCAGCGCCTCGGACGACCGTGCCTGCTGTTCCACATCGAGAAGTGCAGTGGCCCGTGCGTCGGGGAGATCGACAAGCCGCAGTACCTCGATCGCGTGCAGGAGCTGTGCGATTTCCTCGACGGCGACACCGACGAGATCGTCCGACGACTGGAAGCCGACATGCGCGCGGCCGCCAAGGAGTTGGAGTTCGAGAAGGCGGCACGCTTGCGCGATCGCTGGACGGCGGTGCTCCGCGCGATCGAGAAGCAGCAGATGGTGGGCGAACGCAGCGAGGACATCGATGTCATCGGTCTCGCCGAGGACGATTTGGAAGCCGCGGTGCAGGTGTTCTACGTGCGCAAGGGGCGAGTCGTTGGACGCAAGGGTTTCATCGTCGACAAGGTGGAGGACCTCAGCCCGGGTGGCCTGGTGGACCGGATCATGGAGGAGATGTACGGCGACGAGCCACCGCTGGGCATCCCCAAGCTGGTGCTGGTGCCGGTGGAGCCCGAGGATGGTGCAACGTACGAGGAATGGCTCACCCACCTACGCGGCTCTCGCGTGCAGATCCGGGTGCCCCAACGAGGCGACAAGCGAGATCTTCACGAAACGGTGACGCGCAACGCCAAGGAGGAGTTCACCCGCCACCGCCTCCGCCGCGCCGCCGACCACAACACCCGCAGCCGTGCACTCACCGAGCTGCAGGACCTGCTCCATCTGCCCGAGGCACCATTGCGGATTGAGTGCTACGACATGGCGCACATGCAGGGCACCGATTACGTCGGCTCGATGGTGGTGCTGGAAGACGGCCTGCCGAACAAGCGCGAGTACCGGCGCTTCAAGGTCAAGACGGTGGCGGGCAACGACGACTACGCGGCAATGGAGGAAGTTCTCACCCGTCGCCTGACCGCCTATCTCGCGGAGCGCGATCAGCCGGTGAACGAACGCGGTGATCGCCCCGGCAAGTTCGCCTACCCGCCGCAGCTGCTGCTCGTGGACGGCGGCAAGGGCCAACTGAGCGTGGCCGAGCGCGTCGTCAAGTCGCTGGGTCTGGAGGACGAGATCCCCATCGCCTCGCTGGCCAAGCGCTTCGAAGAGGTCTACCTCCCCGGCCGCAGCGAGCCGGTGAACGTGCCGCGCGGTGGTGAAGCACTGTTCATGCTGCAGCGCATCCGCGACGAAGCCCACCGCTTCGCCAACACGTTCCACCGCGAACTGCGCGCCAAGCGGATGACGAAGAGCTCGCTCGATGACATCGCCGGTCTCGGTGAGTCGCGCAAGGCGCGTCTCACCAAAGAGCTGGGTGGGGTGAACGCCGTCAAGCGAGCCTCGCTGGACACCTTGCACTCGCTGTCGTGGCTACCGGCTGGTGTTGCTGACGCTGTCTACGCCAGGTTCCACCAGGGGGAGGCGCTTGTTGTGGCGCAGGCTGAGCACGATGGCCGTGGTGAGCATGGCGACGATCACGCCGAGCGAGAGGTACGTGTTCAGGTGCACCCAGTGCGAGATCGTCATCTTGATTCCAACGAACACGAGGATGCCGCCGAGGGCGTGTGAGAGGTAGAAGAACTTCTCCTTCGCGTTCGCGAGCAGGAAGTACATCGCGCGCAGGCCGAGGATCGCGAAGGCGTTCGACGACAGCACGATGAACGACTCGTGCGACACGGCCAGGATGGCCGGCACGGAATCCACGGCGAAGATGATGTCCGTCGCCTCCACCACCACAAGGGCTGCGAACAGCGGGGTGGCGGCACGCTTCGCGTTCTGACGGGTGAAGAACTTGTGGCCGTCGAACTCGGTGGTGACCGGCATGATCTTGCGCAGCAGGGAGAGGCCGTGGGTGGCTTCCTCCTGTTCGTCCGCGTTGCGGTGGCGGAAGATCTTCACGCCCGTGTAGATCAGGAACACGCCGAAGATCAGCAGGACCCACCAGAACTTGGTGATCAGGGCGGACCCGAGCACCACGAAGCCGGCGCGCAGGGCGAGGGCGCCGAAGATGCCCCAGAACAGCACGCGGTGCTGGTACTTCAGCGGGATGGCCATCGACGTGAACAGCATCGACCAGACGAACACGTTGTCGACACTCAATGACTTCTCGATCAGGTAGCCGCTGATGTATTCGCCGAACGCGGCGCTGCCGAACTGGATCGCGACGAACGCGGAGAACGAGAGTCCGCAGGCGATCCAGATCGCCGACTCGGTGAGAGCCTCCCGTGGTGAGGGCTCGTGGTCGTCTCGGTGACGGAACAGATCGATCGCGAGCATCGCCACGATGGTGATGCCGAGGAAGACCCAGGCCCAGGCAGGCACAT
>JAYTSB010000189.1:0-3248 GCA_043745825.1 Actinomycetota bacterium
ACCGAGAACGGCATGCGTCGCTGGACGAGCTCGAGCGCGAAGAGGCTGGTGCCGATGATCAGGCCCGACAACACCAGTCGGCGCGCTTCGTAGATGCTGGCGTGGCGCCAGAGCTTGCCGTACAGGCCCAGCGCGGTGTTGGTGAGCAGCACGATCACGAGGGCGATGGGAGCGAAGCTACGGAAATTCAGCCAGAAGCTGTTGGGTACGGAGCCGTCGAAACGCAACACCAGCGTGGCCGTGAACGCGCAATACGTGATCAGCATGTCGAGCAGTGCGACCACAAAATCGCTGTGCACCTGCACGACGCGTGATGCCACTCGTGCCCAGAGGCTCTTGCGACTCGTTTCGGTGACCTGCGCCATGTGACTTCCCACAATCCTCGGCAGTGAAAACAAGCTACCGGAGGATAGTAGCTACGTCCAGCAGAGGTATCGGCCTTCCTTCGATGGACCTTGAGTGGAAACCGGCAGTCCTCCGCAAAGCCATCGGTTGCTGGGCCGGACGGGTAGCGTCGGCGACCGTGGCTGCGCGTGTGCTCTGGGTGATCAAAGGGCTCGGGCCGGGTGGAGCCGAGCGACTGCTGGTGGCTGCCGCTCGCGCCCATCACCACGATCGCTTCACTATCGAGTGTGCGTTCGTGCTGCCGTGGAAGGACCACCTCGTCGCTGCGTTGGAAGCGGTCGGGGTACGCACACACTGCCTCAGCCGCCGGCGCACGGATCGTCGCTGGTCGTTGCGGCTGGCGCGGCTGGTGCGTTCGGGCGAGTGGGATGTCGTGCACATCCACTCCCCACTGCCGGGCGCGGTCGCGCGCCTCGCTGCCCGCACGATGCTGAAGGCGAAGCGGCCGAGTGTGATGACCACCGAGCACAACCGGTGGGAGACGCATCGCCTGCCCACGCGCCTGCTCAACCGGTGGACCGGGCGTTGGGACGACATCGGCTTCGCCGTCACCGACGAGGTACGCGAATCGATGGGCGGAGCAGCGGGCAAGCGGGTCACCACGCTGCGGCACGGCATCGACGTGGCCGGGGTGGCAACAGCGCGGTCGCACCGCGACATCGTGCGAGCCGAGCTGGGCCTGAAGCCCGGCGAGATCGTGGTGGTCACCGCCGCCAACTTCCGCCCCCAGAAGGACTACCCGGGCCTGCTGCGCGCAGCCCGCCTGCTGGCTGACCGCGAGGTGCCGGTACGCATCGTTGCCATCGGCCAGGGCCCGCAGGAGCGCGAGGTCAGGGCACTGCGCGAGGAGTTCGAGCTGCACGACCGAGTTCTGCTCACCGGCTACCGCGACGACGCGGTGCGAGTGATGGCGGCGTGTGACGTGTTCACCCTGGCCTCGAAGTGGGAGGGCCTACCGGTGGCCCTGATGGAGGCGCTAGCACTGGGGCTGCCGGTGGTGGCCACGGCCGTGGGTGGAGTGGCCGAGCAGATGCACGACGGCGTGGATGCTCTGCTGGTACCGCCAGGTGACCCAACGGCGCTGGCGGCGGCGCTCGAGCGCGTGGTGACCGATCCGGAGCTGCGCGCCCGACTGGCGGCTGCGGCCGGGGCGCGTGCCCCCGAGTTCGACATCGCCGGCACGGTGGTGGTGCTGGAAGACGCATACGAGCGCCTCACTGACACCGGTGCGGTCATCGCCGCGGGCGCGGCTGCGGCCGATCCGCCCGTCTCTGGTTCCACCAAGGTGTCGCGACCACGGGCGACAGGCTTGGAGATCAGGCCGGCCACTGCCGCCGACCGCGGGCAGGTGTTGGCCCTGTTGGGCCGGTCGTTGGGCAGTGACGGCGACCCTCGCTACCCGGCCCTGTTCGCGTGGAAGCACGACGAGAACGTGTTCGGCCCGTCGCCGATGTGGGTGGCAACCGACGCCGGGCGCGTGGTTGCGTTCAGGGCGTTCATGCGCTGGGAGTTCGAGCGTGGCGGGCGTGTGTTGCGGGCGGTTCGCGCGGTCGACACCGCCACCGACCCCGACTACCAGGGCAAGGGCCTGTTCACCACGCTGACCATGCACGGGTTGGACGAGGTGCGCGCCGACGGCGTCGACTTCGTGTTCAACACACCCAACAGCCAGAGCCTGCCCGGGTACCTGAAGATGGGCTGGCGCGAGGTGGGCCACGTGCCTGCGGCCGTGCGGTTCACGGGACCGAAGGGCGCGCTGGCCGCATTCCGTTCAAGGGTGCCGGCCGATCGGTGGTCGCAGCCGCTGGGGATCGGCGAAACGATCGACGAGTGGTTACGCCATGGCGGCGTCGCCGGGCGCCGGCCCGACGCTGTCGACGTTCGTGAGGTGCGCACTCGCGTGGACGAAGCGTTCTTGCGGTGGCGGTTCGGTGGGTCGCTGTTGCAGTACCAGGTAGTCGACAACGGCGAGGCAGCCATCATCGTGCGCGCCCGGCGGCGTGGTTCGGCCACCGAACTGGCCGTGGTGGCCGGCTTCGGTGACGGCCCGATGGTCGACCGGTTGGCAGCCCGCACAGCCCGCGAAGCCGGGTGCAGTTACGCCATCCGCCTGGGCCAACCGCGGGCATCGAAGCTGTTCGTGCCGCTGCCCGGCGGCGGCCCGGTACTTACTTGGCGAGCCGTCAACGACACCGGCATGCCCCCGCTGTCGAACTGGGCCCTCACCCTCGGCGACGTGGAGTTGTTCTGAGTGGCTGGTTTCCTCCGCAGGCCGCCTTCAGGCGGCAGTGTCGTCTGCCGATAGCAGTACCTGATGGCGGGCGGCGAAGTAGCGTCGTTGCGCACAAACGTTGAAGGGAATGACGTGGAAGAGTTGCTGGCGCGCCTGGCGAATCGAACGGCGAAGATCGTGGTGGTGGGTCAGGGCTACGTGGGCCTGCCCGTCGCCATGCGCGCCTCGCAGGTCGGCTTTCCCGTAGTCGGTTTCGAGGTGTCCACCGAGCGGGTGAAGGCGCTGCAGTCGGGTTCCAGCTACGTCGGCGACGTCAGCGACGCCGAGCTAGGAGCCGCGCTCGCGGCCGGTTACCTGCCCACCACCGACCCCGCCGATCTGGCCGGGTTCGACGTGGCCGTCATCAGTGTGCCCACTCCCCTGCGCGAGGGTCTGCCCGACCTGTCGTACATCGAGGTCGCCGGCCGCCAACTCGCGGGCTACATGCGCCCCGGTTGCTGCGTCATCCTGGAGAGCACCACCTACCCGGGCACCACCAGCGAGCTGCTGGCACCGGTGCTCGAGGAAGCCTCCGGCCTGCAGCCGGGCCAGTATGCGCTGGGTTATTCGC
>JAYTSB010000190.1:0-1607 GCA_043745825.1 Actinomycetota bacterium
GGGCGCGCGCCGCCACGTCCTCCGGCTGGCCGACGTCGCCCATCGGCGTCTGACTGATGTAGCTGTCGTACACGGGGCTGTCTCGGGGGATGCCCTCCATGATTTCGGTGGCGATGAAGCCCGGACGAATCGCGTTGAAGCGGATGTTCACCGGGCCGTACTCGTCAGCGGCATTGCGCATCATCTGCTCGATGCCGGCCTTGGAGATGGAGTAGGCGTTGAAGTAGGGGTGCGTCACGTACCCGGCGATCGAGGACATGCCCACGAACGAGCCGCCACCGGCCGCCACCATGTGCGGCACGGCGTGCTTCACGCAGAGCATGGTGCCCACGACGTTGAGGTGCAGGGGCGTTGGCGACCACACCCCTCAACTCCCCGGTGGGTTCCAGCGCCGCTGCGATCATCCGCTGCACGTCGCCTTCGTCGGTGACGTCGCCGCTCACGAAGCGCACGCTGCCCCCGCAACCCGTGGCTTCAGCGGCCGCAGCAATGAGGCCCGCCGCCTCGGCGAGCGACGACTCGGTTCGCCCGGAGATGGTGACGGCCGCCCCGTCGGCGGCCAATCGCGCAGCGCACGCGCGACCGATGCCGGTGCCGCCGCCGGTGATGAGCACGGCCGAGCCTTCGAGACCGCCGGCGGGGGTTGTTTGGTTCGTCATGGCGACGGACGGTAGTCGGCGGTGCCGACGGGACGTGATACGAAAGCACCATGACGAAGAACTCGGGCACGAACAACTGGGGTCGTTGGGGCCACGACGACCAGCGTGGTGCGCTCAACCTGATCACACCCGAGGCGGTCAAGGCCGCAGCGCTGCGCCGCCGCACGGGCAAGGTCTACTCGCTCTCGATCCAGCTCAGTCAGGCCACCGTGCCGGCGGTCCACGACCGGCCTGCCCCGGAGCGGTACACGCTGTCGTCGGTTGCCGACATCGGCCGAGTGCCGCCGTTCTTCGAGATCGGTGAGGGCGTGGGCTCCAACGAAGATGTGCTCGTCATGCCGAGCCACATCGGTACGCACATGGACGCGCTGTCGCACGTGGCGTCCGAGCACACGCTGTACAACGGCTTCGCCGGTGACACGTTCACCCCGCGCGGTGGTGCAGCCAAGCTCGGCATCGAGCACACCGGCAGCTTCGCCGGCCCGGCCAAGCTGTTGGACGTCGCCGGCCACGTCTCGGCCACCACCGGCAGCGACCTTGCGCCCGGCCAGATCATCGACGGCGCGCTCTTGGAGGCCTGCTGTGCGGCCCAAGGCACCAGCGTCGAGTCAGGCGACATGTTGCTCGTGCGCACCGGCTGGATCGAGCACCGCAACCAGCACCTGTCAGCGGACCAAGCATGGCTGCAGGCCGGGCTCGGTCTCGACGCCGTCACGTTCATCCGCGATCACGGTGTGAGCGTGGTGGGGAGTGACAACTCGGCCATCGAGTCCATCCCGTTCGACCAGAACAAGTTCCTCGTCGTGCACATCGAACTGCTCCAACAGCTTGGCGTCACACTGATCGAGCACCTGTGGCTGGCCGACCTCGCCGCCGACCAGTGCTACGACATCCTGCTCGCCGTTGGCGGCCTGCTCGTCACCGGCGCCACCGGCTCTCCGGTGAATC
>JAYTSB010000191.1:0-2384 GCA_043745825.1 Actinomycetota bacterium
CACCCACAGGGCCACGTTCCTACGCGATGTGCGGATGCGGGTCAAAGAGCTTGCCAAGCGCGAGTACGCGGCGTCCGATGACCGACCCGCCGTGGACAACGTGCTCCTGTTCGTGCCCAACGAGACCCTCAGCGCGTTCATTCACGAGACCGATCCGGCCCTGATCGACGAGGCGATGCGCCAGAACGTGGTGATCTGCTCGCCGCTCACCCTGTTCGCGTTCTTGGGCATCATCCGCCAAGCATTCGACAACTTCGTGATGGAACAGACCAGCCAGGAGATGTTGCAGTTGCTCGGCAAGTTCGCCCAGCAGTGGGGCAAGTACAGCGAGTCGGTCGACAAGGTGAAGCGTCAGTTCGACACGGTCAGCCGCTCGTTCGACGAGTTGGCCACCACCCGCCGCAAAGCCCTGGAGCGTCCACTCAAGGACCTTGAGGCGCTGCGGCTGGACCGCAACGTCGCAGTGGACGGTGAGCTGTTCGCCGCAGAGGTCCTTGAGATGGAGGGTTATCGCGAACTCGGCGCATGAAACCTCTTCGAGGATTCTTCGTCAACCCTGTAACGGCTCAGCGGTCCGGCGGCACTGAGTCCCATGTCATGGTTGACCAAGCATCGCCAGCAACGATGAGCCTGTTTGAATCGCAGGTGGCATCCACAGCGGTGCGTGGCTCCGAACCATCTGCAGGAGCTCCTCAGTCGGCGGCCGTCGTCGGGAAAGGTGTCGGAGATGTCGCAGTCCACAGATGATCGGCCAGCAGGTGATGCGCTCACCAGCTCGCGCGCCGACGCCCGGAAGCTGATGGCCGAAATGCGCACCGCCGAAGCGGCGGCCCGGCATCGCCCGCCGAACTGGTGGGGGGTGCTCGTCGGCCTTGTTGCCGCTGGGAGCGGCCTTGCCGTTGGCGAGTTCGTAGCCGGATTCTCCCGCTCGTTGCGCTCGCCGGTGGTGAGCGTTGGTGACCGGGTCATCGACCACGTACCTCGGGCACTGAAGAACTTCGCCATTCGCAACTTCGGCACCAGCGACAAGGTCGTGCTGATCTGGACGATCGTCGTGGTCATCGCCATCACGGCTGCCGTCGTCGGGATCGCCACGGTGCGAGGCCGGCTGCGCATCGGCGTGGCGTTCGCTGTCGCGTTCGGCGCACTCGGGGCCCTGGCCGCCGGGTTTGGTCGAAACACCCACCTGTCCGGCGTGTTCCCCTCGCTCATCGCTGCAGCGACCGCTGCCGCCGTGCTCCTGCTCGGCCATCACCTCGCCCAGCCCGCCGCCTCCAGCGTGGTGTCCCGGCCTCGACAGGCCAAGGCGGCAGCGCCGGCGCCGATGGTGGACCGCCGCCGATTCCTGGCCGCGACGGGCAGCGTTGCGGTGGGCGCGATGTGCGTCGCCCTTATCGGCCGCAACCTGCAGGACCGCTTCAACAGTCAGCTCGAGCGTGCCGGCGTTCGCGCGCCCCAGCCCAAGCAACCGCTGCCGGCCCCACCTGCGGATCCTGCGGCGATCGCAGGCAACGACGGCCTCTCCCCCTTGATCACGCCGATCCGGAGCTTTTACCGCATCGACACCGCGCTCGCGTTCCCATCGGTGTCGTTGAGCTCGTGGACGCTGCGCGTCACCGGTTTGGTGGACAAAGAGCTCACCCTGACCTACGACGATCTCCTGGCTCGCGAGCTGGTGGAGCGCGACATCACCATTTCTTGTGTGTCCAACGAAGTCGGCGGAGACCTGGTCGGCAATGCGCGCTGGGTGGGCTGCCGGCTCGACGACCTGCTCGCCGAAGCCGGCGTCCAGGGTTCCGCCGATCAGGTGATGGGTGTGTCTGTCGACGGCTTCACCGCAGGCTTTCCCGTGGACACGCTCGACGGGCGGGACGCATTGATCGCGATCGGTATGAACGGCGAGACGCTGCCGGTGAAGAATGGCTTCCCGGCGCGCATCATCGTGCCCGGCATCTACGGCTACGTGTCCGCGGTGAAGTGGTTGAGCGAGATCCGCCTCACCCGGTTCGACGACGAGGTCGGCTACTGGGTGCCGCGCGGCTGGTCGGCCATCGCGCCCGTGAAGACGCAGTCGCGGATCGACCGCCCTGGTGGGCGGATCGCTGCCGGCGCGGTGCCGATCGCTGGCGTGGCCTGGGCCCCGACACGGGGTATCGCCAAGGTGGAGGTCCAGGTGGACGAAGGCCCCTGGCAGGAGACGACGCTCGGACCCACGTTGGGCGAGAACTCCTGGCGGCAGTGGTGGGTGAAGTGGGACGCAACGCCGGGCAAGCACCAGATCCGGGTGCGCGCCACCGACGGCACGGGCGCGACTCAGCCGGAGAAGCGCACCGACGTGGCACCCGATGGCGCCACCGGCTGGCACACCGTTCGGGTCACCGTCA
>JAYTSB010000192.1:0-2081 GCA_043745825.1 Actinomycetota bacterium
GCCAGCAGCCCGTGGTTGCGCAGGATCACGGCCTTGGTACCACCGATCGCCGCGGCGATGCGCTTGCCACCATCGGTGGACACCACGTCGACTTCCTCGTCGTCGAAGACCTCGTGGTCCTGGTAAAAGGCGCAGGCCTCCTGGGTGATGGGTCGTAGCTTCTGCACCAGCGCGGAGAACGGGGTGCCGTAGGGGGTGTGCGTGTGCGCCGCAGCCACGATGTCGGGACGCGCCTCGTGGATCGGCCAGTGAATGTGGTGCGCGGCCTGGTTGATGGCGCCGGCACCCTCCACCACGGCGCCCGCAGGACCGACGAGCACGAGGTCGTCGACGGTGACCGAGTGGAACGGCGCGCCGTAACGAGCCAGCCAGAAGTGGTCCGGCCGCTCCGGGTCGCGAGCAGAGATGTGCCCGTCGCCGAGCGCGCCCCAACGCAGCGCGCCGAAGATGCGGTACCCCAGCGCGAGCCGGGTCTTGCGGTGTGCTCGCAGAGCATCCGTGTTGCTGATCTCGGGCTCGTGGTCGTCGGGGTACAGCAGCGGGTATGCCATACCGACAGCCTAGATTCGCCGGATGGACATCGGCGTCGCACTCCCTCAGATGGCCCGCGGGCTCGATCGTGATCGGGTGACGGCGTGGTGCCGCGGCATCGACGAAGGGCCGTACTCATCGGTGTCCGCCGGGGAGCGGATCACGTTCCACAACCTCGAGGGCATCACCCTGTGCACCGCTGCGGCGATGGTGACCGAGCGGGTGCGCGTGTTCGTCAACGTCGCCGTTGCCCCGTGGCATGCGCCGGCGATGCTGGCCAAGCAGCTTGCGACGATGGACGTTCTGTCCGGCGGGCGCGTCGATCTTGCCGTGGGTGTCGGCGGACGCGAGCAGGACTACGCGGCGCTTGGCTCCCCGTTCACCCGACGCCACGCGCGGGTCGACGAGACCGTCGCCGAACTGAAGCGCCTGTGGGCGGGCGGCGCAGCAGCCGATGGCTCCGCCATCGGGCCGGCGACGGTGCAGCCCGGCGGGCCGCCGGTGCTCTGCAGCGGTATGGGTCCGAAGTCGCTCGCCCGCGCCGCCCACTGGGCAGCGGGAGTCAGCGGCTTCGCGCTCACCGGAGACGCCGGGGAGGCCGATCGCTCGTTCCGCGCAGCCGAAGCGGCATGGACTGAAGCAGGACGCACCGACAGCCCACGCTTGACCACCGGCGTGTTCGTGGCCCTCGGTCCAGAAGCCGAGCAAACGCTGCGCAACTTCGCGATGCAGTACCTCGACGTGTTCGGCACCGACATCGCGCGCATGCTCGCCGACGCGATGACGGTGCATTCGCCCGAGGCGCTGCGGTCCACCATCGACGCGATGGCCGACACCGGCTGCGACGAGCTGATCCTCGTGCCGGCGGACTCCGACCCCGTGCTGCTCGAGCGCATCACCCAGGTGGTCGGCGGCGGAGTCGCCTGACCCGAACTCTGCGAAGGTAAACGCCCGCTGTGCGGGCGTTTACCTTCGCGGAACTGGGGCGGCGCGCCGTCAGGGGATCAGATCAGGGGATCCAGTTGCCGCTCGCGTCGCGGGACCAGCCGCGGGCGGCGTCGGAACCGCCGTCCACGTGGAGCGTGGTGCCGGTGACATAACGGCTCGCCGCCGAGGCCAGGAACACGGCTGGGCCGGCGATGTCGTCGCTGGTGCCCCAACCGAGGGCCAGCTTGCGCCCGTAGTCCTGTTCACCCACCAGCAGGTCGGCATCGCCCGGCGTGGGGAGGCCGTCCGGGGCGATGGTGTTGACGCGGATGCCGCGCCCGCTCAACTCCAGGGCCAGCGTGCGGGTGAGGTGCTCGACGGCCGCCTTCATCGCCCCGTAGATGCCGAACCCGGGCGAGCCACGAAACGCTTCGACGGAGGTGATGTTGATGATCGAGGAGCCCTCCGGCATCTTCGGCACGCACGCCCGCACGAAGTTGGTGACGCTGGTGAAGTTCGAGTCGACGAGCGCCTTCTGCGCGTTAGGGCTGGCGTCGAGGAACGAACCGTGGAACGTGCCGGCCGCGTTGTTGACGAGCACGTCGACCTGATCGATGGTGTCC
>JAYTSB010000193.1:0-3598 GCA_043745825.1 Actinomycetota bacterium
CCGGATGGATGCGATCGCATGCCCGGCGAGGCGGTGCATCAGCTCGTGCCAGGTGACCTCGTCATGGCGCATCAGTGCCTTGGTGTGCTCGTAGGTTCGGCTCGGCCGGCCCTCGATCAGATAGCTGCCGACGGTGAACGGCGCGCCGGCAAAGGCCAGCAGCGGCACGTCGAGCTGCTGGGCGAGGATGCGCACAGTCTCGATCACGTACGGCGTGTCCGTGTCCGGTTCCAACGGTCTGACCCGGGAAAGGTCGGCGGCGCGGCGAAACGGATCGGTGGCCACCGGACCGGTGCCGGGAGCGACATCGATTCCGAAGCCGATTGCGTGCGCCGGTACCACGATGTCGCTGTACAGGACCGCTGCGTCAACGCCGTAGCGATGAACGGGCTGGAGCGTGATCTCGGCCGCGAGCGACGGGTTCTTGATCGCCTGGAGGATGCTGCCCTCGCCGCGGATGGCGCGATACTCCGGAAGGCTGCGGCCGGCCTGGCGCATGAACCACACCGGGGTGTGCGAGCTGCGCCGACCCGTGGCTGCGGCGAGGAACGGGGCATCCGACAAGACCGTCATACGCCGTCGAGGCTATCTGCAGGATGTGCGGAGCCAGGGCCCGTGGTCAGGGGGTCGGTGCCGGCGTCCGCGGCGCGCTGTGGCGGATGCCGAGGTCGATGGCCAGGTCCATGAAGATGTCTGCCATGTCGGCTCGGTAGTTCAGGTGGATCTCTCCGACCTCGTTGGTGCGACCGAGGAAGCTGGTCTTCTCCAAACGCTCCACGCCGGCCGAGCGGGCACTCGTTACGCGCTCCACAGCGGCGTTGATGAGGTCTGTGTCGAGCGGGTGGTGGAGAGCGACCTCTGAAAGCATGGCGAGCACGCTGTCGCGCTCGATGGTGCCGAACACGTTGTTGCCGTCTTCCCCGATCAGACCGATCTGGCGGGCCCTCATCATGACATCCATTTGGACGATCCTTTGCTGCTGCGGCTGCTGAGCACTGTTACTCGTTGTATGGAACCAGTACCCATCCGGATGCATTTCGTGACAGATGTCGCCCCGCGCCAGCACAGATCGGCGTTTTTCGGTGGATTCATGCTGTCACCGACGCGCTCTCGATCGTTGGGGGGTGAGGACGTGCGAGGCTGGTGGGATGGGCAAGCCGTGGACCGCTGGGCAGCTGACCGGCGGGCTGGAGCGGATGCGCGCATTCGCTCTCGCCCTCCCGGAAGCCACCGAGGAACTGACGTGGGGCACCTCGATCAACTTCCGGGTGCGCAACAAGATCTTCTGCTTTCCCGCCGAGGGCGGGGGCATGACCGTCAAGGCCGACCCGCACGAGCTGGCACCCCTGCTCGATGATGATCGATTCCGGCCCGCGCCGTACCTGGCACGCGGCGGCTGGGTGGCCATGGACCGGCAGACCGGGCCTCCGTCACAGGTGGACTGGGACGAGGTACGCGAGCTGATCGAGACCTCGTACTGCCTGATCGCGCCAAAGAAGCTGGCCGCACAGGTGCACGCCCGGCCTTGAGCGAACTCCCACACGGGATCGAGTCGGCCAGGTTCGGGCTGGCAGACTCTGCGGATGCCTTCAGACCTGTTCTCCCTTGCCGGCAAGACCGCACTCGTCACCGGTGGCAGCCGGGGCATCGGGGCCATGATCGCCCGAGGCTTGCTCGATGCCGGTGCGACCATCGTCATCAGCGCGCGCAAGGTGGCGGAGCTGAACGCGGCGCGCGACGAACTGTCCCACTTCGGCGATGTGCACGCGGTGCCGGCCGACGTCAGCACGGTGGAAGGGGTGCGAGACCTCGCCGCACAGGTCTCGGCTCACTTTCCGTCGCTGAGCATCCTCGTCAACAACGCCGGCGCGGCCTGGGGTCAGCCGATCGAGGAGTTCACCGAGGCCGGTTGGGATCGCACCGTCGACACCAACATGAAGTCGCTGTTCTTCCTCACTCAGGCGCTGCTGCCGAACCTGCGCGCTGCGGCCACCGACGCCGACCCGGCCCGGGTGATCAACGTCGGCTCGATCGACGGCCTGCACGTCAACCCGCTCGACACTTATGCCTACGCGGCCAGCAAGGCCGGTGTGCACCACCTCACTCGCGCCTTGGCGCGTCGATTGGGGCCCGAGCAGATCACGGTCAACGCGATCGCCCCCGGGCCGTTCGAGAGCAAGATGATGGCTGCCACATTGGAGGCCTTCGGCGACTCGATCGCCAAGTCGGCGCCACTGCGCCGCATCGGTCGCCCCGACGACATGGCCGGCGTCGCGGTGTACCTGGCCAGCCGCGCCGGCGCCTACGTCACCGGCGCAGTGATCCCGGTCGACGGCGGGATCTCGACCACTTCGTAAACGCCGGACGCGCCGATAGGATTTTCAGACCTCTGTTTCGGGTACCCCCACCCGACCAGAGCCTGAAAGCACATGACACACCAACATCCCGATCTTGCCGACGAGCAGGCCTACATCGATCACGCCTACGAGTGCCTGGAGACCAGCCGCACCGACGCGTGGAAGCTGCGCAACATCCACGAAGGCACCCTCGGCGGCACGGTTCAGGCGCGTTACGAGCGCGACGTGTTCGACGAGACGCTGGTCAACCGGCTGACTCAGCTCGATCTCGGCGATGCCGCGCTCGTCTTCGGCCGGATCGACCGACTCGCCGATCCGATGATCGAAAGCCCGGACGCGTTCGAGAGCTTCCACATCGGCCGCCTCGCCGTCGCCGACTCGAACCGCGAGCCGGTCGTGGTCGACTGGCGAGCCCCGGTGGCCGAGCCGTTCTACCGCGCCACCGGACGCGAGCCGATGGGCCTGGCGCGCCGCCGTCACTTCGCCGTGCACGGCCGCACGCTGCTCGGCCTGGAGGACGAATTGTTCGGCGAGGGGCACCTCGGCGTCGGCGACGAAGAGGGCCTCGGCGGCGCCCAGCCCGGCGCAGGACTGCGCGGCTACAGCACGCTGCTTTCTGTGCTGGAGCGGGGTCGCACCGGCCAGCTCGGCGACATCGTCGCCACCATCCAGGGCGAGCAGGATGAGATCATCCGCTCGCCCCAGGCCGGGGTGTTGGTCGTGCAGGGTGGCCCCGGCACCGGCAAGACCGTCGTTGCCCTCCACCGTGCCGCGTACCTGCTCTATACGTACCGATTCCCGCTCGAGGATCAGGGCGTGCTCGTCATCGGCCCGAACCGAGTGTTCCTGCGTTACATCGAACGCGTTCTGCCGTCGCTCGGTGAGGCCGGCATCGAGCAGGTCGTGCTCGCCGATCTCGTCCACGACGTCACATGGGGTGGAGTCGACAGTCAACTCGCAGCCCGCACCAAGGGTGATCTACGGATGTCGCCCGTCATCGACAAGGCGGTCACCGACCGAGAGCGGCCGCTGCGTGAGGGCCTGGTCGTCGGCTACCGCACCGGCTTCGTGCGGTTGACCGCACAGGAGTCACTGCGCATCGTTCGTGCCGCCCAGCGCCGGTTCCGCCGCCACAACGCGGCCCGCCGCTGGGTCGAGGGCGAAATCTGGGCATCGATGGCTGCCACCTGGCGCGATGGCGATCTCGCCCCCTCGACATTGCGCGAGGGAATCCGCCATCT
>JAYTSB010000194.1:0-3789 GCA_043745825.1 Actinomycetota bacterium
CCGGCCACCTTCACCACCGAACCCTTCGGGGCCAGGGAGCCGGTGAGAATGTTGATGCCGCCTTCTTCGTGAATCGGCTGGTTCAGTGGGTAGACCACCACACCATCCGGCGCCGGTGGGTCGATGTCAGCCAGGTTCTCGGCCATGGTCTTGCCGGTCACGGTCATCACGTCGCCGTGCAGCAGGCCCGCGTCGAGGAGGTGCTTCAGCACCACGGGCACGCCGCCGACGCGGTCCAGATCGCTCATGTGGAACTTGCCGCCGGGCTTCATGTCGGCGATGTGCGGCACCTTCGCAGCGATGCGGTTGAAGTCCTCCAGCTCGAGTTCGACGCCGGCCTCATTGGCGATCGCGAGCAGGTGCAGCACCGCGTTCGTGCTACCGCCGAGCGCGCTCGTGACGGCGATGGCGTTCTCGAAGGCCTGCTTGGTCATGATCTGGCGCGGCGTGATGCCGAGGCGGAGCAGGTTGACCACGGCCTCCCCGGCGCGCACGGCATCGTCCTCGCGGCGGCGATCGACGGCCGGCGGGCTGGCGGATCCGGGGAGGCTCATCCCGATCGCCTCTGCGATCGAGCTCATCGTGTTGGCGGTGAACATGCCCCCGCAGGCACCCTCGCCCGGACACGCCTTGCGCTCGATCTCACCGAGCTCTTCTTCGGTGATGGTGCCCATCGCGCAGGCGCCGACGGCCTCGAACACACTGGTGATGTCCAGCGACACCCCGTTGTGCTGGCCCGGCATGATGCTGCCGTTGTACACGAACACGCTGGGAAGATCGAGGCGAGCAGCGGCCATCAGCATCGCCGGGATGCTCTTGTCGCACCCGGCCAGGCCGACGAAGCCATCGAGGCGCTCGGCGTGCATCACGCACTCCACCGAATCGGTGATGACCTCCCGGCTGACGAGGGACGCCTTCATGCCCTCGTGACCCATGCTGATGCCATCGCTCACGGTGATGGTGCCGAACTCCATCGGGAACCCGCCGCCGGTGCGCACGCCCTCCTTCACCCGCTCGGCGAGTTTGCGCAACGTCATGTTGCAGGGCGTGACCTCGTTCCATGCGTTGGCGATGGCCACCTGCGGTTTGTCCCAGTCGTTGTCCGTCATGCCCACGGCGCGCAACATCGCCCGTGCGGGTGCCTTGGTGTTGCCGTCGGTGACGTCGCGGCTGCGAGGCTTGACGTCGACCGGCGTGGCGCGGGGTGCAGGTGAGGGGCTGTCGGACATGCCGGCCACGGTACCAACCGTCACCCGGTCGCTGCACGATCGGTCACTGCACGGTGGCGGGATCGCAGTTGCTGCCGCACACGGCCACCACCACCCGCTCGCCGGGCTCGGGAACGTATGCGCCGCTCTGCAGCGCGGCCAGCGCGGCTGCCCCGCCCGGCTCCACCACGAGGCGCAGCTCTTCCCACAGCGAGCGCTGTGCCGCGCGGATGGCATCGTCGCTGACGAGCACAGACTCGTCAACGTAGTGTTGCACGATCGTCCACGCGGTGGCTCCCAGCTGGATGCAGCCGAGCGAGTCCGCAGCCACCCCGCCGACATCCACCGGCACTGGCGCGCCGTTGGCGAGCGCTGCATTCATGCAGCAGCTCAAGGATGGCTCCACCCCCACCACCCGCCGGGTGTCGCGCACCCACGCGGCCTGGCCGGCGATGAACCCGCCACCTCCTGCCGCGGCGATCAGCGTGTCGTACTCGCCGACCTGATCATCGAGCTCGATGCTCATCGTGCCCTGCCCGGCGATGATGTCAGGGTGCTCGAACGGGTGCACGAACAGCGCCCCGGTCTCAGCCTGGTGCTGCACGCACGCCCGGTTGGCGTCGTCGAAGTAGCCCTCGATCACGTGCACGGTGGCGCCGAAACTCTCGATTCGCTGGCGTTTGACCGCCGGACTGGTGGACGGCATGAAGATCTCCACCGGTCGCCCGATCTGCCGACCGACGTAGGCAACAGCTGCGCCGTGGTTTCCGCCCGATGCGGCGATGAGGCCGGCGGCACCCACGTCGCCTGCTTCCTCCGCGGTGAGCACGCGGTTGAATGCGCCGCGGGTCTTGAACGAGCCGGCGTGCTGGAGCAGCTCCAGCTTCAGCGTCACCGGTGTCCGCAGTCCGAGACCACCGGCGCGGATCTCGATGACCGGCGTCTCGCGCACGTTCGTGCGGATGCGGTGCATCGCCGCAGCGATGTCGTCCGGAAGGACTGCGGGTTCGGCGGGTTCGAGGCGGGTCACGGCGTCAGGTTAAAGACCCGCACCGCGTTGTCGCGCAGGAACGGTGCCCAGACGTGGTCGCGCAACGGCAACTGGCGGAGCTCGGCGACGATGCGATCGAGCGTCAGGCCCATTGGGTAGTAGCCGGCGTACATCACCTTGCCGATGCCGCGCGTGTTGGCGTACGCGATGATCTCCGCCGGGTAGTAACGGGGCGCGAACGCACTCGTCATGTAGTACAGGCCCGGCCACTTCAGCATCAGCTTGACGGCCAGCGCCTGCCACGGCTCGGCGCCGTGGCGCATCACGATCCGCAGCTCGGGGAAGTCGTAGCAGACGTCGTCGAACAGCTCGACGTGCTGGCACATCATCGGCACCCGCGGGCCCGGGACGCCTGCGTTGATGATGATCGGGATGTTGAGATCCACTCACTCGGCGTAGATCGGGTAGTAGGCGCGATCGTTGACCGGCACCTGCGGCACCAAACCCGCCGGGAACGACGTGACCGCCTTGATGCCCCAATCGCGATGCGCCGCACGGATGCGCCGGATGCTGCCGGCGATGTCCGTCGGGTCGGCCTCCACGCACGGGATGATGCGGTCCGGGTGATTGCGCAACGCACGGATCGACTCGTCCGAGCCCATGTGCACCATGCCCCGCTGCACCCCGCAGCGGTCCATGTCGGCCAGCAGCATCGCCACGGTGTCGGTCTCGGCGCCGACATCGCCGGGCACCTCGGTGAACATGTACTGGGCCGGCATCGTCATCGTCTTGGATTCGGCGTCCTTCACCGCACCCGACAGGAATTGGTAGTGATCGGCAGCGTTCTTCTTCGGGAAGCCGATCATCAGATCGACGATGCCGATCCCGTCGATCGGGTGCGGTGGCGCGTTCGACATCTGCGCACCATACGGCGGCGCCTGGCTACCTTGAGAACCGTGGCAATCGATCGACACCGAGGCGGCACGCCGGCGACGGTGCTGCTGCAGCAGGCCGGTGTCGAGTTTCGCGTGCACGAGTTCGAGCACGACCCGGCCGACCGCAACTACGGCGCCGTGGCCGCCGAAGCGCTGGGCGCCGATCCCGACCGGGTCTTCAAGACCCTGCTCGTCCAGGTCGACGGTCAGGCGGTGGTGGCGGGCGTTGCCGCAGCGACCATCGCCGTCGGCATCGTGCCAGTGAGCGGGCAGCTCTCACTGAAGGAACTCGCCAACGCTGTGCACGCCAAGCGGGCGGAGATGTGCGATCCCGCTGTGGCCCAGCGCGTCACCGGCTACGTGCTCGGCGGTATCAGCCCATTCGGTCAGAAGAAGCTGTTGCCCACCGCGATCGACGAGACCTGCCTGTTGTACGACACGATCTTCGTCAGCGGCGGCAAGCGCGGCTGTGACATCGAGGTCGCGCCGGTCGACCTGATCGCCGTGCTGCACGCCGTCGTGGCGCCCATCGGCACCGGCCGCTCGCCCTCCAGTGGCTAGTTGCTGGCGAGTTGGTGGCTAGTTGGCCAGGCGCTGGCGGCTGCCCAATCGGCGCACCAGCGCTTCGATGCGTACCACTCGGCTACGCGCCGAC
>JAYTSB010000195.1:0-2253 GCA_043745825.1 Actinomycetota bacterium
CGGACAATGCGCTCGCGGTGCGCTGGGTGGCCGAAGCCTGCGACCGCGTCAACGCGCACCTCGTGCACCTCAGCACCGACTATGTCTTCGACGGTACCAAGGTGGGGGCGTACCACGAGTGGGACACGCCGAACCCGACCTCGGTGTACGGAGCATCCAAGCTGGCCGGCGAGCGCGAGGCATCAGCACTCGGCGCCGCGGCAGCCGTGGTGCGCACGTCCTGGGTGTGCGGTGAATACGGCAACAACATGGTCAAGACCATCATGCGCCTCGCCGCTGAGCGGCCCGCGCTGGCGTTCGTCGACGATCAAGTCGGCCACCCAACGCTGTGTGCCGACCTCGGCCCGATGCTGCGCCGGCTCGCCCTGGATCGTCGTTGCGGTGTCCACCACGTCACAAACCAGGGTGCGGTGAGCTGGTACGAGTTCGCCCGTACCGTCGTGGCCGCGATGGGCAAGTCGGCGGACATGGTGTCGCCGATCGCGACCGCCGACCTGCAGCCGGCTCGTCCGGCCAAACGGCCCGCCAACAGTGTGCTGGACAACGCGGTCCTGCGCCGGGGAGGAATCGCCCTGCTGCCGGATTTCCGTGAGTCCGTGCAGACCTTGGTGCACCGACTGAGCTGACAGTTCAGTGCATCGTTGCGGAGAGAACCATCGTCACCATCGCGACGAGCGAAATGCCGACGAAGACCAGACCGGGGAGCAGACGCGTTTCCACGTTCAAGTCATCGGACGCTTCTGCGGCCGACTTGAACGTGACGTCTGCAACGTGGAGGCATTACTGCGTTGCGGCGCTGGCGAAGATGTCGAGCAGGCGGTCGACCTGGTCGTCGGTGATCACCAGCGGGGGGCAGAACGTGTTGGTGTCGGTGTTGAGCGCGCGAACGATGCCACCGCTGGCGAGCATCCGGTCGCGGATGGCCATCGCGTTCTGGTCGGGCTTCAGGCCGGCGGCCCACACAGCACCCTCGCCGCGGGCGTGGTCGATCACGCCGTCGGCGGCGAGTGCGTGGAGGCCGGCGCCGAGCCGCTGCCCGATGTGCTTGGCGCGATCGAGCAGATTCTCGCGCTCGATGATCTCGAGGTTCTTCAGGGCCGCAGCGCAGACGCTGGCGTGGCCGCTGTAGGTGTAGCCGTGGCGGAGGAAGAAGGCCGGATCGGCCTCCAGGCCGGCCAGCGGGCGAGCGCCCACGAACACGCCGCCGAGCGGCATGTACCCGGACGTGACCGCCTTGGCAAAGGTGAGGAAATCGGGGGTGACCCCGTAGTGCTGGGCGCCGAACCACGTACCCAGGCGGCCGAAGCCGGTGATGACCTCGTCGAAGATCAAGAAGGCGCCGTGCTGATCGCAGAGACGGCGGATGCCTTCGAGGTAGTTGTCGGTGGGCGGAAACACGCCGCCGGCGCCCTGCACCGGCTCGGTGATGACGGCGGCGAGCTCGTGGCTGCGCTCCTTCATGAACGTGGCGAGCGCTTCGATGTCGTCGCTCGGCACCTGCACGACATCAGCCAGTAACGGACCGTAGCCGGCCTTGTTCGGGGCGATGCCCTGCGCGCTCGTTCCGCCATAGTTGGTGCCGTGGTAGCCGCGAGTGCGGCTGATGATCAGCGTGCGCTCCGGGTGCCCGGCCTGCACGTGGGCGAGCCGGGCGAGCTTCATCGCCGTGTCGACCGACTCGCTGCCGCTGTCGCAGAAGAACACACGCGACCCTGGCATCGGGCTCATCGCCACGAGCTGCTCGGCCAGCTGGTCGGCCGGTGCGTTCGTGAACGGATCGAAGCAGGAGTAGGTCTCCAGCGTGGACATCTGCGAGCTGACGGCATCGGCCATCTCCTGGCGGCCGTGACCGATCGCGCAGTACCAGAGGCTGGCCATGCCGTCGATCAGTTCGTTGCCGTCGCTGTCCCAGAGCAGCGCGCCTTCACCGCGTGCAATGGTGATGAAGCGCTCCCGGGTGGGAGGGGCGAAAGGGTGCAGGAACGCGGAAGCCATGAGCAGACCGTACCCTGCTCGGGGCCAGCCGTTGAGGTCGCCGACGAGTAGGTTCGGCGCGATGGCCTCACTGACCGGACGCACCGTGCTGATCACCGGTGGAAACGGTGGCATCGGCCTCGGTATGGCCACGGCGATCGGGTCCGCCGGCGCCCAGGTCGTGATCTGGGGTCGCAACGAGTCGAAGAACGACGAGGCCTCGGCCACGCTCGCCGCGAACGGCATCACGGCTCATGCGTTCGTGTGCGATGTCAGCGA
>JAYTSB010000196.1:0-6277 GCA_043745825.1 Actinomycetota bacterium
AGCAGGCGATGAGTTGGTTTGCATCCGCCCGACGTCGCCGTGACGAGCTGGCCGACGGTTTCGGCGACGGACTCGATCACGTCGATGACTCCGTCCCCACGCCCGAGTACGCAGCGTTGCGTCGCGACCACTCCCATCTGCGCCAACTGCTCGACCATCTGCCCGAAGCGGTCATGGTGCTGTCGTCGGACGGCAGCCTCAACGAGGTCAACGAGCTCACCCTGGCGATGACGGGCCGTCATGCCGACGATCTGCTCGGGCGCCCCTTCCTCGACCTCGTCGAGCCGCAGGATCAGGACCGCGTGTTGTCGATCTGGGAGCAGATCCTCGAGGGCGCCAAGGTGCCCAACGTGGTGTTCCAGCTGCGCCATGCCGACGGCCGGTCACACACGGTGGAGGCTGATCTGCGCACACCGATCACGGATCCCGAGCAGATCGTGGTCACCCTGCGCGACGTCGGTGCCCGCCTCGCCGAGGCCCGCAACCTGGAACAGGCCCAGGCACGTTTCCGGATCGCGTTCGAATCCGCGCCGACGGGTATGGCGATGGCGTCTGCCACGGACCTCACGCTGCTCGACGTCAACGGGGCCCTCTGCAGGATGCTGGGCGCCACGCGCCAGCAGTTGATCGGCCGGTCCGTGATGGACATCACCCATCCCGATGACCGGACGCCGGATCCGGACGCGATGGCGGAGGTCATGGCTCGGGCCCTGCCGGCAGTCGGTCCGGGTGGAGCATCGAGCTACAGCATGGAGAAGCGCTATCTGCGCGCCGACGGACAGGTCGTGTGGGCGCACACCTCGGTGAGCGTGATGAGCGACGGCAACGGTGGCGAGCTCGCGATCGCGCACATCCAGGACATTACCGACCAGCGTCGCGCCGCAGAGCAGCTTCAGTGGGCGGCGAGCCATGACGAGCTGACCGGTTTGCCCAACCGGACCCACTTCGTGGAGCAGCTGCGCAGTCGCCTGCACGGTGCTGAGCTCGGGTCGATCGCGTTGTTGTTCATCGACCTCGACAATTTCAAGGTCGTCAACGACAGCCTCGGCCACGCCGCCGGTGATGAGTTGCTGCGGGCGATGAGCGAACGTCTGCGGTCCGTGGTTCGCGACCGCGACATGCTCGGCCGGTTCGGCGGTGACGAGTTCATCGTCATGCTCGACGGTCTGCAGCTCGACGTCTCGCCGGCCGACATCGCCGAACGACTGCGTGAGGCCATCGGGCAACCGCTGATGATCGACGGTTCCGAGCTGTTCGTCACGGGCAGCATCGGCATCACCTTCGCCGACCGCCCAGGCGTGACTGCGGACGAGCTGCTGCGTGATTCCGATGCTGCGATGTACCGAGCCAAGGCGCGCGGTCGCGACTGCATCGAGGCGTTCGCGCCCGGTGCGCACGAGACCTCGGTTCTCGCCCTGCGCACGTCCGGCGAGTTGCGCCACGGCCTGGAGCGCGGCGAGATCGTGCCGTACTACCAATCGATCGTGGATCTGCGCACCGGGCAACTCACCGGCTTCGAGGTGCTCGCCCGCTGGCGCCATCCCGACCGCGGTCTGCTGAGCCCGGACCAGTTCCTGCCGATGGCCGAGGAGACCGGTCTGATCGGCGAGCTCGGTGGGGCGATCCTGCGGGCGTCCTTGGCCCAGCTGGGACGCTGGCAGGCCACCGTTCCCGCCCTCGCCGACGTCTCGATCTCGGTCAACGTTTCCGTTCGCCAGCTCGTGGACGCGCGATTCAACCAAGTGGTGGCCGAGGCGCTCGCCGAGTGCGGTGTGCGCGCCGATTCACTGTGGCTGGAGATCACCGAGACCGCCCTGATGAGCGACGTCAAGGCGGCAACGGTGGCGCTACGCAACCTGCGCAGCCTCGGCCTGCACTTGTCGGTCGACGATTTCGGCACCGGCTACTCGTCGCTGACGTACCTGAAGCGCTTTCCGGTGGAGGCGATCAAGGTCGATCGCCAGTTCGTCAAAGGTCTCGGCATCGACCCTGAGGACACCACCATCGTGGAGGCAGTCGTCAACCTCGGCAAGTCGCTGGGGTTGATGGTGGTGGCCGAAGGCGTGGAGACGCCACTGCAGCTGTCGCGCCTGCGCGAGACCGGCTGTGACCGCGCCCAGGGCTATCTCTTCGGTCGACCACGACCGGCAGCGCTCATCGAAGCAGAGCGTGCCGGAGCGTTCCCGGCCTGAGCGACGGGCTCAACACCGACGGGTTCACCGCCGGTGCGCGTGGCTCAGACGCCGAGCTTGCGCGCGCGGATGACCAGCACGAGCGGTGCCACCGCGGTGCGGTTGTTGAGCGGCATCAGCTCGTGCATCACGTCGATGCCGAAGTTCGTGCGCTGCAGCGCCATGAAGATGTCGCTGATCGATCGCGCCGGCGAGCTTCCGTAGGGCTGCTGCACGGACGGCTGCAGGGTTGAGCTGTTCGGCGCAGTGAGCATCGCCGCGACGGGATGCGGCATCGCCAGCACGAAGGCGGCGTCGGGCTTCAACACTCGGTGGATCTGGCGGAGCAGGCGGGCCAGGTCGTCCAGATCGGACAGCGAGTGGGACGCGACGACGAGGTCGATCGAGGCGCTCGTGACGAAACCGAGATCGGCGACCTCGGCCTGGTGGCATTGCACGGTCACCTCGGCCGCCTCGGCCTGGCGACGTAGCAACGCAACCCGGTCCGATGACGGGTCCACCGCAAGCGCGCGTGCACCGGCGCTGGCCAGCGCCACTGCGTTGCTGGGAGCGCTGATGCCGAGCTCGATGACCCGCTTACCGGAGACGTCGCCGAGCAGCCGCAGTTCGCTCTCGTCGGCCACCGATGATCCGTATCGCACAACTGTTGCCACGGCCTCCCAGTGTGCCGCCTGGCCACCGTGAATACGCGGATCACGGCGCCTCATGATGTCGCAATCCCCAGCGAGCGAGTCGCTGCGGCAGAGGTCGATAACCTGGGACGAGCATGTCGTTCTCCGTCAACACCCTTCGCGCCGGTGCCGGCGGACGCGCCGTGGTCGATCATCGACTCGAACGACTCGCGCTGATCAACGAGTACCGCCGTGGCCGGCTGCGTCGCGAGCAGCTCTGCGATGCCCACCCGGAGCTCATTCGCGCGGCGCGCAACGTCGGCACGCCGAGCCGAGTTTTGTGCCCGATCTGCGCGGAGACCAACCTCACGCTGGTGACCTACGTGTTCGGTCCACGTCTGCCCGCCCACGGCCGATGCGTGACGACCAAAAAGGATCTCGACCAGTTCGACGATCGCAGCGACGATCTCGACGCATACGTCGTTGAGGCCTGTGTCAGCTGCCGTTGGCATCACCTGCTGCGCGTCCTGCCGCTCGGTGGCCGTCGCCAGCGCTCGCCCCGCTCGCCGAGGACGGATGCCGCTGCGCCGTGAGCGCCGCCTTGCCGACGCGGCATCGCCCCACGCCACATCTCCCCACGCGGCATCTGTTCGTCTACGGCACCCTTCGTCCTGGCGAAGTTCGCTGGCCGTTCCTCGAGCCGTTCGTGGTGGACGAAGGCCACGACGACTCCGCTCGGGGCACCCTGTTCGACACCGGGCTCGGCTACCCCGCAGCGCTGTTCTCGCTCGACGGAGCGCGCATCAGCGGCCGCACGTACGGCCTGTTGGAAGCCAGCCTCGATCGCGCCCTGGCAGAACTCGACCTGGTGGAGGGAGCGGTTCGCGGCCTGTACGAGCGCATCGTCGTCATCACCGGCACGGGCGTGCGGGCGTGGGCCTACCAGTTCGGGAGCGATCCGGACATCGTGTTGCGGCCCATCAGCGGCGGCGACTGGCTCACCAGGGCCTGACGTAGTGCTCTAGAAAGGGCTCAGGCCCATCCGGTTGCGGATGCCAGTCATCTCGCCGACGTGGGTGTGGCCGTGGCCGATGCACTCCCACTGCACGAGCCAGCTCACCGGCCTGTCGGTCCACATCGTGTGCAACCACGACATGTCGCCCTCGGCGGGGATGCCGGCCTTGTGCTCCAGACGCCAGCTCGACGTGGGGATGGAGTCGAGGGCGAGGTTGCTGATGTCGTCGATCCAGTCCTGCGTGGACGCGTTGACGAGGTCCGCGTATCGACGTAGCGCGCCGAGGTCCAGCGCCTCGGTCACGGCGAGGTCCTCGGATTCGGTGAGGCCGGCCGCCGGCGCGAACGCTGCGAGTCCGAGATCGGTGCGGTGCTGCTCGAGCAGCGGGGGATGATTGCGGATGCCGGTGTTGAGGGCAAGATCCTGGTGGTACGTCATGTGGAACAGCAGCCACCCGATCGACGGCGTGGTGCCGCCGCCGTTGTCGTTGGTGCCGTGATCCTTCCAGCGGCTGACCGGGACCCGTACCCCGATTGCGTTCTCGAATCGGGTGAGCACGCTGGCGTGATCGTCGGCAATCCACTGTTGAAGGTCCACGGTCAAACTGTGGCACACCGGCCGATACGGTCGTCGTCATGATCGGCACGGTGGGTGATCTCGTCGAGGACATCGTGGTCCGCCTCGGTGGGCCCGTCAACGAGGCGACGGACACGGAGGCCCACGTCGTGCGTCGCCGCGGCGGCAGCGCAGCAAACATGGCCGTCAGCGTGGTGCACTCCGGGCATCCGGCCCGCTTCATCGGGCAGGTCGGCGACGATCCGCTCGGCCTCGTGCTGCTCGATCAGTTGCGCACGGAGGGGGTCGAGGTCGTGGCCCGCAGAGGCGGCTGCACCGGCACGATCATCGTGCTGCTCGATCACCTCGGCGAGCGCACCATGCTCACCGATCGTGGCGCATGCACGAGCCTCGATCATCCGGATCCTTCCTGGCTCGACGGGCTCACCACGCTGCACATCCCGGCGTACTCGCTGGTCGGCGACCCGGTCGCGCGCACCACCGCCACGCTCGTTGGTTGGGCACACGATCGCGGCATCCCGGTGTCGGTGGATGCCTCTTCGGCGTCGTTGATCAATGACTTCGGCGCAGACGCGTTGCTGGAGCTCTTGGCCCACTTGCGCCCGTCGGTGCTGCTCTGCAATGCGCAGGAGGCTGCCGCCCTCGGTGAGGGCGTGGATCCAGCGGCTATCGGGGCTCGCCTCACCGTCGTCAAGCAGGGTGGCGAACCGGCCGTGCTGCTGCAGCCGGGTCATCGTCGCGTGGAGGTGCCGGCGCTGGAGTTGCACGGGGTGCGCGACACCACGGGGGCCGGTGATGCTTTCGCGGCCGGACTCCTGGTGGCCCTCGCCGCTGGCGCGAGCCCGGTTGCCGCAGCGATGCTGGGCCACCAGAGCGCGGCGCGCACCATCTCAGGCGCGTCGCGCAGCTGACGTGTTGCGCAACTGACGTGTTGCCCAACTGAAGTCAGAGGCCTGCGAGGACGTCGTCCAGTGCGGTGAGGAACTCCGCGCAATTGTCGGACGAGAACACGACCGGCGGCTTGATCTTGAGCACGTTGTGGTGGGGCCCCTCCGTGCTGAGCAGGATCCGTCGGGCCTTCATCCCTTCCACCACGCGTGTCAGCTCGGCCGCCGCGGGTTCGATGGTCGTGCGGTCGCGCACCAACTCCACCCCGAGGAACAGCCCGTGCCCGCGCACGTCGCCGATGATGTCGTGGCGTTCGGCCAGCGTGCGCACCCCGGCCATCATCTGAGCTCCTACCACGGCTGCGTTGTGCATCAGACGTTCGTCGCGGATCACGTCCAGCACGGCGAGGCCAATCGCCGCGGACACGGGATTGCCGCCGAAGGTGCTGAAGTACTCCATGCCGTTTGCGAACGCTGCCGCAATCTCCGGGCGGGTCACCACGGCGGCCATCGGGTGGCCGTTGCCGATCGGTTTGCCCATGGTGACGATGTCGGGCACCACCCCCTGGGTCTCGAACGCCCACATGTGCGAACCCACCCGACCGAAGCCCACCTGCACCTCGTCGGCCACACACACGCCACCGGCGGCGCGAACGTGGGCGTAGGCCGCCTTCAAGTAGCCGTCGGGCAGGGCGAGCATGCCGCCGGTGCCGAGGATGCCCTCGCTGAAGAACGCTGCCGGCCGGCGCCCGGCCGACGCCATCGCATCGAGTTGCTCGGACACGCTGCGCGCATACGCTTGGCCGTCTCCGGGGTTGTTGCCACGCAGGCGCCCACGGTAGGTGTCGGGCATCTCCGCCACCCACACGTGATCACGCTTGCCACCGCCACCCGGTCCGGCGAACTTGTATGGACTGATGTCCACGATCGACGTCAGATTGCCGTGGTAGACGTGGTCGACGGTGAGCACGTCGTGGTTGCCGGTGTAGGCGCGCG
>JAYTSB010000197.1:0-2249 GCA_043745825.1 Actinomycetota bacterium
TTCTTCATCCCCGCCAACGTGGTGTGGATGGGTCGACGGATCAGCCGCAGTGGCGCCGAGCGCATCCGTCGCGGCAATCGCTGACCACCGCGCCGTTACGCTGAGTCGATGCTTCGCGAGCGACGGTCATGGTTCGGCACGCCGCTCGCGTTGCTGACCCTGATTGGGTTGCTTGCCGGGCGGCTCATCGGTGTGCCCACCTCGCCGGCACACGCCGGTGGCGAGCCGGTGCTGCCGGTGGACCACGCCGCCACCGCCGGGGCGAGCGCTGTGTCGCTGGGAGCCGTGCAGGCGGGTCCGTTGCCCGAGCTGCCCCCGGTGGACTCGCCAGCCCTCGCCGGCTGCGATGCGGCCGTCCTGCAACGGCTGGTGGCCAGCGATCCCTCCGCTGCGCAGTGGATCATCGTGAGCACCCCGACGGTGTCCAGCACCGGCGGCGAACTCTCCATCGCCACCGTCCAGGTCAACACGTGGGTATGCACGTTGGCTGCCACGCCTGCCGAGGTAGGACGCGCGGGTGTGCGCCCGTTGCTCCAACGGCGCAGCGGCGACGACACCACCCCGGCGGGGGTGTTCCCCCTGGGCACCGTGGCCACGCCGCAGGGCGCGATCTCGTTCTTCGGCAATGCTGCCGACCCAGGTGTCCGCGGCGCCTACCGGCGCGTGCAGCGCGGCGATTGCTACGGCGCGAATTCGAACACGGCCGGTTACGGGCACTGGCGCGTGGACCCCACCGGGTGCACCGGCGACGACGAACTGCTCGAGGCCAACATGCAGGCCTACGAGCACGCCGTGCTCATCGGCGCGAACACCGAGCCGATGGTGAGCGGCGATGCTGCGGGTGAGATCCCGTATGCCGCGGCGATCTTCTTGCATCGCACCACGTACTTCAGCAACGGTGCGCCGAGGCCGACCTCGGGCTGCGTGTCCATCGGCCACGCCGGGCTCGTCACCGCGCTCCGTGCGATCGATCCGGCGTTGCAGCCGCGTTTCGCGATCGGCACGCAGGCCGATCTCCTCGCCACGCCAGCACGTACGATGTTTCTCAGGGGCTGACGGCACATCGGGCGTGATCTGGTCCCGTCGCGATTGGAGCAACACCACGTGTTGAGAACTTGCCACCATTATATGCGTCAGGCATGATGTCGACCCACGGGCGCGAGACCATGGGAGTGGCTGTTGCAGACTGTCGATGATCAGGACAACGCCCGCGTCGCAGCTACCCGCCACGTTGCCCGAGCGGCGCCGCTGTTCGTCGTCATCGGGCTGGGTGTCGCGCTGGGAATCGGGCTGGCGGTCACCCCAGCAGCCGCGCAGGCACCATCGTCACCTCGTCCGCAGGCAAGTGCGCCGGCGACGAGTGCGGCATACGTGGCCGTGCAGCCGTGCCGGCTCACCGACACCCGACTGAGCAGCGGCTTCACCGTGATCAACGACCAGACGGTGCAGGTGAGCACCAGCAACGTGTGTGGGGTGCCAGCCAACGCCAGCTCGCTCGCACTGACCCTCACCGTGGTGTCCCCACGAGGCAACGGCTACCTCACCGCATGGCCCGCCAACCAGAACCGGCCCATCGTGTCGAACGTCAACTTCACAGCCGGCCAGGTGCGCGCCAACGGAGCGATCACCGGGCTCGACAGCACGGGCGCGTTCCGCGTCTTCACATCGGTCGCGGCCGACGTGGTCATCGATGTCGTCGGCGCGTTCGTTCCGGCCACCTCGGCAAGTTCCGGCCGTTTCGTGGCCCGGGCCTCGACGCGCCTGTTCGACTCGCGCAGCGGCGCCCGATTCGCTCCCGGCACCGCTTTCAGCCTCCCCCTGCCAGCGGGGGTGCCCAGCGATGCCGTCGCCCTCGCCCTCAACGTCACGGTCACCGAGTCGATGGGACCCGGCTTCGTCACCGAGTTTCCGGCAGGCCGGCAGATGCCGCAATCGTCGATCCTCAACGTCGATGGCGCCGGGCAGACGCGGGCAGCCGCCGGGATCTTCCCGGTGTCACCGTCCGGTGTGGGCCTCTACGTGTCCGGTGGTGGCCACATCGTGGTCGACCTGCTCGGCTACTTCACCGGACCGTCGGCCGGCCCCGGAACCGACGGGTTGTTCACCGCTTACGACCCCACCCGCCTGCTCGACACCCGGTCGGCGAGCCCGCTCGGCAACGGCGTGCCGCTGTACCCCGGTGGCAGCCTGGAGTTGGCCACCAGCCTGGGCGGCGCTCTGGCCTACAACGTCACCTCGGTGGACGGCAA
>JAYTSB010000198.1:0-4305 GCA_043745825.1 Actinomycetota bacterium
TGTAGAGGTTCTTCTCCGAGAGGGGATCCTCGACGAGGCGCTGAATGGCACGGCGCAGCGGGCGGGCGCCGAGCTGCGGATCGTAGCCCTTGACGGCGAGGTGCTCCTTGGCGCTCTGGGTGAGCTCGATGCCGAGGCCCTGGCTCTCCAACTGACCGATCAGCCGCTTGGTCATCAGATCGACCATCTGCATGACCTCGCTCTGGGCGAGCTCGTGGAAGACCACGACGTCATCGATGCGGTTGAGGAACTCCGGACGGAAGTGCCCCTTGAGCGCCTCCATGACCTTGTCCTTCATTCGCTCGTAGCTCACCGCTTCGTCGTTGCGGGTGAAGCCGACGTTGGCCTTGCGCAGATCGGCGGTGCCCAGGTTCGAGGTCATGATCAACACCGTGTTGCGGAAGTCGACCGTACGACCCTGGCTGTCGGTGAGGCGGCCCTCTTCCAGGATCTGGAGGAGCGTGTTGAACACGTCGGGGTGCGCTTTTTCGATCTCGTCGAACAGCACCACGCTGAACGGCTTGCGCCGCACGGCTTCTGTCAGCTGGCCGCCCTCTTCGTACCCGACGTAGCCGGGAGGCGCACCGACGAGACGGCTCACGGTGTGCTTCTCCATGTACTCGGACATGTCGAGTGAGATCAATGCGCTGTCGTCGCCGAACAGGAATTCGGTGAGGGTCTTGGCGAGCTCGGTCTTGCCGACGCCCGTGGGCCCCAAGAAGATGAACGAGCCGCTTGGCCGCTTGGGATCCTTCAGTCCGGCGCGGGTGCGACGGATGCTCTGGCTGACCGCCTTGATGGCGTTCTCCTGGCCGATGATCCGCTTGTGCAGCTCAGCCTCCATGTTGAGCAGCTTGGCGGTCTCTTCCTCGGTGAGCTTGTAGACGGGGATACCCGTCCAGATGCTGAGCACCTCGGCGACGGCTTCCTCATCGACCTCATCGAACAGGTCCACGCCGCTGGCCTTGACCTCGGACTCCTTGGTGGACTTCTCCTCGAGCAGCGTCTTTTCCTGATCGCGGAGGCGTCCGGCTTCCTCGAAGCGCTGCTCCTCGACTGCTTTCTTCTTGGCCTCCTGCACCTCGGTGAGGCGCGTCTCCATCTCCTTCAGGTCCGGCGGCGTGCCCATGCGCTTGATGCGCAGGCGGCTTCCTGCCTCGTCGATGAGGTCGATGGCCTTGTCGGGCAGATGACGGTCGCTGATGTAGCGGTCGGCTAGATTGGCCGCGGCCACCAGGGCCTGGTCGGTGATCGTCACTCGGTGGTGGGCCTCGTACTTGTCGCGGATGCCCTTCAGGATCTCGATCGTGTGGGCAACGGTGGGCTCGTCGACCTTCACCGGCTGGAAGCGGCGCTCCAGCGCGGCGTCTTTTTCGAGGTGCTTGCGGTACTCGTCGGTGGTGGTGGCACCGATGGTCTGCAGCTCGCCGCGGGCGAGCATCGGCTTGAGGATGCTGGCCGCGTCGATCGCTCCCTCGGCCGCGCCGGCACCCACAAGGGTGTGGATCTCGTCGATGAACAGCACGATGTCGCCGCGGGTCTTGATCTCCTTGAGCACCTTCTTCAGGCGCTCCTCGAAGTCGCCGCGGTAGCGGCTGCCCGCCACGAGGGCGCCGAGGTCGAGCGTGTACAGCTGCTTGTTGCGCAGCGTGTCAGGAATGTCGTTGGACACGATCTTCTGGGCGAGGCCCTCGACGATCGCGGTCTTGCCGACGCCGGGCTCGCCGATGAGCACGGGGTTGTTCTTGGTGCGCCGGCTGAGGATCTGCATGACCCGCTCGAGCTCGCGGGTGCGACCGATCACCGGATCGAGCTTCTTTTCCCGGGTGAGCTGGGTGAGGTTGCGGCCGAACTGGTCGAGGATCTGGCTGTTGCCCTTGTCGCCGGTGTCCTTCTCGCTGGCCGCGCCGGTGCCGCTGGCCGCGGCCTGCGGCTCGCCCGGCTTTCCCTGGCCGCCCTGATAGCCGGACAGCAGCTGAATCACCTGCTGGCGCACGCGGCTGAGGTCGGCGCCGAGCTTGACGAGCACCTGGGCGGCAACACCCTCACCCTCGCGGATGAGGCCGAGCAGGATGTGCTCGGTACCGATGTAGTTGTGGCCGAGCTGCAGCGCCTCGCGCAGCGACAGCTCCAGCACCTTTTTGGCGCGTGGGGTGAACGGGATGTGACCGGACGGCGACGAGCCGCCCTGGCCGATGATCTCTTCGACCTGGCTGCGCACGGCTTCGAGCGAGATGCCCAAGGATTCCATCGCCTTGGCAGCGACTCCTTCGCCCTCGTGGATCAGCCCCAGGAGGATGTGCTCCGTGCCGATGTAGCTGTTATTGAGCAGTCGCGCCTCTTCTTGCGCAAGAACGACAACCCGCCGGGCCCTATCAGTAAAGCGTTCGAACATGCCCGCCCTTTCCCGAGACGGTGGATACCGAAATCGAAGTGTACCGGCGCCATATCACAACGTGGTGACGGACCCGCGGTTTGCTGCTGATGGCGCCGGTCCGGGCAGGACCCCGTTTGACCCGACTGTTGCAAACATCCGCTGAACAGCATCTAGCCTGGCAAATGTGTCCAGCACCCCTTTGTTCTCGCTTCCCGGCATGGCTGCGGATCGCCAGCGGATCGAGGATGCGCTCGTCGCTGCGGTGGACACCAAGGACCCCTATCTGAACGAGCTCGCCCGGCACCTCATCGTTGCCGGAGGCAAGCGAATCCGGCCCGTGCTGACGGTGGCCTCGGCGCGAGCAACGGGCAGTCCGCTCGACGGTGCAGCGATCGATGCCGTGGTGCAGGGCGGAATCGCGTGCGAACTCGTCCAGACCGGTTCGCTGTATCACGACGACGTCATCGACGAGTCCGCCACGCGCCGAGGCGTGGAAACGGTGAACGCCAAGTGGGGCAACCTGCAGGCCATTCTCGCCGGCGACTTCCTGCTCGCTCGAGCCTCGGAGATCGCTGCCTCCCTCGGCGCAGAGGTTGCCGGTCTGCTCGGCAACACCATTGCTCGGCTGTGCGAGGGCGAGATCGAGCAGCTGCGACACACCTACGACGTCGGCCGCCCGGAGGTGTCGTACTTCTCGTCGATTGCCGGCAAGACGGCGTCGCTGTTCAGCACGGCGGCCCGAATCGGTGGCATCGTCGCCGGGGCCGACCGTGCCCACATCGTCGCCCTCACGGCCTACGGTTTGTCCTATGGCATGGTGTTCCAGATCGTCGACGACGTCTTGGACATCACCGCCACCGACGATCAGCTCGGCAAGCCTGCCGGACACGACATGGTGGAGGGCGTGTACACGCTGCCTGTGTTGCACACCCTCGCCCACGCCGGTGTCGCCGCCGAAGAGCTGGGCGATCTGCTCGGCCAGGCGCTGGACCCCGTGGTGCGCGACAAGGCCCTGTCGATCGTTCGGAGCGGCCCCGGCGTCGCCTACGCCATCGACATCGCCGGGAAGTACGTGCGAGCAGCCATCGATGCCTGCGCGGCGCTGCCCGACAACGTGGCCACTGCCGCGCTCGCTGCGGCCCCGGGCGCGATGCTCGACGCCGTCCGCTGACTCACGCGTTCGGTGCGAGGCGGGCGATCGCACTTGCGGCGCGGTAGGCCAGCTCGGCCGGGCCGGTCTCGTCCTCGTGCATCTCGTTGGACATGATGCGCAGCACCCAGTCCATCAGCGTGCGGTTGTGCATGCCGACGCGCGTCAGCTCGCGCATCACGGTGGGTCGGCCGATCACCCGAGCGAAGAGGCGCCCGATCTTGAAGTACTGGCCAAAGGCGTCGTCGAGACGGCGTGGGTACTGTTGCAGCGCCGATGCGTCATTGTTGGCCAGCGCCTCGTGCAGCACGTCGGCAGCGATCCGGCCTGTCTCGTAGGCGTAGTCGATGCCGTCGCCGTTGAACGGATTGACGGATCCAGCGGCATCGCCGACGACGAGGTACGTGGGGCCCGCCGTGGGTGCCACGGAGCCGCCCATCGGGATGCGCCACGACACCGCTTTGCGCACCGGCGCGCCGGGATCGATGTCCCATCGCTCTGCGATCCGCAGCGCGTACGCGTCGAGAAGGTGGGTGGTGTTGACGGTCTTGAAGTCACGGAACGTGCTCAGCAGCCCGACACCGATGTTCGCGGTGCCGTCACCGGCCGGGAACACCCAGCCGTACCCGGGCACGGCGTGGCCGTTGCGGTCGCGCAGATCCAGCGCGGACTCGATCCACGGCTCGGCGTGGCGCGGCGTCTCCCAGTAGGTGCGGATCGCCGTTCCGTACGGCCAATCGCGAGCGCGAAAGGTACCGAGCGAGCGCCCGAACCGGCT
>JAYTSB010000199.1:0-4491 GCA_043745825.1 Actinomycetota bacterium
CGCCGATGAAGAGCAGGGCGGGCGTTTCCAGGAGCGTCCTGATCCGCTGGACGAACGTCGCTGCATCCCATCCGTCGATGATGCGGTGGTCGAAGCTGGACGACAGGTTGAACATCTGGCGTGGTTCGAACGCTCCGTTTCGCCACACCGGCCGGGTCTCCAGCTTGTTTACGCCGATGATCGCCACCTCGGGCTGGTTGATGATGGGTGTCGTCACGAGGCCACCCAGCGCGCCGAGCGAGGTGATGGTGATGGTAGAGCCGCTGAGCTCGTTGCGTCTGGCGCTGCCGTCGCGTGCGGCGGCGGACACTCGCCCGATCTCAGCCGCCGACGCCCACAGGCCGAGCACCTCCGCATGGCGGAGCACGGGCACCTTCAGACCATCCGGTGTCTGGGTGGCGATGCCCACATGCACGGCGTCGAACACCGACAGCGAGCTCGCCGCTGCGTCGTAGTGGGCGTTCGTGCGGGGCTGTTCGCCGCACGCGACAACGATGGCGCGCACGAGGAAGGGCAGGAGGGTGAGGCGGAGGCCGTCGGTTCGGTTCGGCCCGTTGAGCTCGGAGCGCAGGGCTTCGAGCGCCGTGGCGTCGACGGCCTCCACGTAGGTGATGTGCGGGATCTCGGTCCACGCCGCGGTCAGCCGGTCGGCGATGCGGCGGCGTAACCCCAGCACCGGTTCGACACGTGGCGCGGACTCAGCAGGCGACATCGCAACTCGTGATGGGGCACCGGCGATGTGGCGATCAAGGTCATCGTGCAGCACCCGCCCGTCCGGCCCGGAGCCTGAGACGCCGGCGAGGTCGATGCCCAACGCCACGGCTCTCGCCCGCACGGCTGGAGCTGCGACCGCCCTCGGGTGTTCGCCGGAGGGAGAACGAGCTTCGCGCACTGTGGGGACAGCCGCATCCGGTGGCGGCGGCAGTACTTCGGGCGCGGGTGTTTCGGGCGCCGGTGTTTCCGGCGCGGGTGCTTCGGGCACGGGTGTTTCCGGCTCCGGTGTTTCGGGCGCCGGTGTTTCCGGCGCGCCGACTTCGTCCGGCTGCAGTTCGATGCCGACGAACTCCGTGCCCACGGCGATGGCGTCGCCTGGCACGCCGTGCAGGAACGTGACGACGCCGGTCACCGGGCTGGAGATCTCCACGGTCGCCTTGTCCGTCAGCACCTCGGCCAGCATGGCCTCGGCCACAACGTGATCGCCGACGCTCACGTGCCAGGCGATGAGCTCGGCCTCGGCGACGCCCTCACCCACGTCGGGAAGCTTGACCCCGAACACGCTCATGCCGACATCACCTCACGCATCGCCCGGCCGACGCGGCCGGGACCCGGGAAGTAGGACCACTCGTGGGCGTGCGGGTACGGGGTGTCCCAACCGCACACCCGCCGGATCGGTGCTTCGAGATGGTGGAACACGCGCTCTTGCACGATGGCACTGAGCTCGGCCCCGAACCCGGACGTGAGCGTGGCCTCGTGCAGCACGATGCAGCGACCCGTCTTGATCACCGAAGCGACGATCGCGTCCACGTCCAGCGGCAGCAGCGTGCGCAGGTCGATGATCTCGGCGTCGATGCCCTGCTCCTCGGCCGCAGCCTGGGCGACGTGCACGAGGGTGCCGTAGGTCAGCACCGTCAGGTCGTCGCCGGGGCGGTGGATGCGTGCCTTGCCGAGCTCGATCGTGTAGTGGCCCTCGGGCACCTCGCCCAACGGGTGGCGGGACCAGGGCACGATGGGCCGGTCGTGGTGGCCGTCGAACGGACCGTTGTACACGCGCTTGGGCTCGAGGAAGATCACCGGGTCCTCATCCTCGATGGCCGCAAGCAGCAGGCCCTTGGCGTCGTACGGGTTCGACACCACCACCGTCTTCAGCCCGGCAACATGCGTGAACAGCGCCTCCGGGCTCTGTGAGTGGGTCTGGCCGCCGAAGATGCCGCCACCGGTGGGCATGCGGATGGTGATCGGTGCGGTGAAGTCCCCGGCCGAGCGGTGCCGCAGGCGGGCCGCTTCGGACACGATCTGGTCGTAGGCGGGATACACATAGTCGGCGAACTGGATCTCGACGCAGGGACGCAGGCCGTACGCCGCCATGCCGACGGCGACGCCGACGATGCCGGCTTCGCTGATCGGCGTGTCGAAGCAGCGGTGCGAGCCGAACCGCTGCTGCAGGCCCTGAGTGCAGCGGAACACGCCACCGAAGTAGCCGACGTCCTGGCCGAAGACCACGACGCGGTCGTCGCGTTCCATCGCGATCGCGTGTGCGTCGCGGATCGCCTCGATCATCGTCATCGCCGGCATGTCATTCACCCACCTGTTCGCGCTGCTCGCGCAGGTGTCGGGGGAGGACGGCGTAGACATCGTCGAACATCGATCGGGGGTCGGACACGTTGCCGGCCTTCACCGACCCGTGTGAATCGGCCTCCTCGAACGCCGCAGCCACCTGGGCATCCACCGCTGCGGCCAGCTCCTGTTGGCGGGCATCGTCCCAGGCGCCGATGGCGACGACGTGCTGGAGCAGTCGCTTGATCGGATCGCCGAGCGGGAAGGTGGCTGCCTCGTCAGCGGGCCGGTAGCCGGAGGGATCGTCGGAGGTGGAGTGCGCCCCGACCCGCAGCGTGACCCACTCGATCATCGTCGGGCCGAGGTTGGTGCGCGCCCGCTCCGCAGCCCAGCGGGACACGGCATGGACGGCGAGGTAGTCGTTGCCGTCGACGCGCAGGGCCGGGATGCTGAATCCGTAGCCGCGGTCGGCGAAGGTGGCCGAGGCACCGCGGGCGAAGTCCTCCGGTGTGGAAATGGCCCAGTGGTTGTTGACGACGTTGAGGATCACGGGCGCCTGGTAGGTGGACGCGAACACCAACGCGGCATGGAAGTCGGACTCCGACGTCGCTCCTTCACCGATCCATGCCGAGGCGATGGCCGTGTCGCCGCGCAGCGCCGAGGCCATCGCCCAGCCGACCGCCTGGACGTACTGCGTGGCGAGGTTTCCGGAGATGGAGAAGAAGCCGTGCGCCTTGGACGAGTACATGACCGGGAGCTGACGCCCCTGCAACGGGTCGTGGGTGTTCGACAGGATCTGGTTCATCATGTCCACCAGCGGATACCCGCCGGCGATGAGCAGGCCCTGTTGTCGATATGTGGGGAAGTGCATGTCTGCCGGGCTGAGGGCACGCTGCTGTGCGCACGCGATGGCCTCCTCACCGAGGCACTGCATGTAGAACGAGGTCTTGCCCTGCCGGTGGGCACGCAGCATCCGCGCGTCGAACGCGCGCACCAGCATCATGTCGCGCAGACCCGTCAGCAGATCGTGGGGCGTGAGATCGTCGGGAACCCACGGGCCAATGGCCTGACCGTCGTCGTCGAGCACGCGCACCAGCTGCTTGCGCATCAACGCAATTCGCTCGACCTTCTCGTCGAGATCCGGCTTGCGCATCTCCCCGGCAGGACTGAGGTGGCGGCGCACGCGATCACCGGGATCCGCGCCTCGGACGGGCTCCGGGATCCGCAACCGCAGGGCGTGCTGGTCCCCAGAACCGTCACTGTGCATGCCCCGAATCTGCCCGGGTGCCGGACCCGTGTCAAGGGCACCGACCCTGCGCAAGGTGCTCGCAGGGATTTCACAAGGTGCCGGGTGCACGATGAGCACCACCAACGAGGCGCCCCAGGTGCCACAGAAAAGAAAGGTGTTCACCATGCGCATCGCTCGAGAGGACATCCCCGTGAAGATCGACGTTCCCGGCGCCAAGGCCCGTCAGGTCACCGAGTTCGGTGATGCGTCGGGCTACGGGACCATCGGTGGCGAGTACTTCTCACTCGGCGCCGGAACCGACATCGCCCCGCTCCTGCAGGGCTTGCACGACGACGCCTGCCACGCCCCCCACTGGGGGTACGTCATCTCCGGCACAGTCGTGGCCTCGTATACCGATGGAGGGGAGGATCAGTGCACAGGCGGTGATCTGTTCTTTTGGCCGCCTGGCCACAGCGTGCGTGTGATCGCCGACGCGGAGGTCATTCTGTTCAGCCCGCAGGTGGAGCACACCGAGGTCATGGATCACATGCTGGCGAAGATGGCCGGGTGATCTCTGCGATCCGGGCCAAGACGTAGGCGATGAGCGACGAGTCGGGGAGCTGTGCTCCGCGACTCGTCGCCGCGTCGAAACGTTCGGCGCCGATGGCGTCACGCAGCGCGTGGACATCGTCGTCCAGCTCCGCAGCCGCTGTGGGATCGACGGGCAGCGCCGTCAGCGCGCCGGCGGCGCTCAGTGCGCCGTGAACCACCGCGGCGGCCTCGTGGTCGCCCGCCTTTTGCAAGATGTTGCCCACGAATCGCAGCGAGAGCCACTGGTTGGCCCAGTCACCTCCGCGATGCCACGACTCGATCACCGACGCGAAGCCGGACAGCGGGGCGGCCGCGGCCCCGCACCGCGCTTCCTGCCACAGCACCGCGGTGCGGGCGAACGCTTCGATCCAGCGGTTGCCGCCTTCGATCGCAAGGTG
>JAYTSB010000200.1:0-14987 GCA_043745825.1 Actinomycetota bacterium
CAACCTGTGCTGCCTCTGCAAGCGATGTCACCGCGCCCACCACCGTGGCGAGTTCACCATCAGCGGCAACGCCGACATCATCGACGGACTCGTGTTCCACGACGCGCGGGGCCGCCCGATCACGCCATGTGGCACACCGAAGCCGCCCGGCAACGACCCACCACCCTCACCACGTCTGCCGTACCAACATCCGATCGGCGAGACACTCGACGCGAAGTGGCTGTGGTTCCGGCCGCGACCACCCACCAATGACAGCGAGAACTGAACCGCTCTACGGGCTGAGCCAGGAGCGGATCAGGTCCTGCAGTTTGTCGATGTTGATGTTCTTGGCGGCGCTCACCCAGAGCACGTCCCCCGGATCGAGCATGCACCCTGCGGCCAGCTCCTTCTTGCGCGCCGGCTTCTTGTTCGACTTGACCTTGTCGCTCTTGGTCGCCACGACCTGGTGGGGGATGTTGTTGCCGCGCAACCAGTCGAGCATCGCTGCGTCGAGCTTGGTCGGGCCGATCTCGCCGTCGACGAGCACCATCACCATCTGCAGGCTCTCCCGCTCGAGCAGGTATCCCTCGATCATGGGACCCCAGTCCTGCTTGATGCGCGACGGCACCTTGGCGTAGCCGTAGCCGGGCAGGTCCACCACGGTCACGCCCGGTGACACCTGGAAGATGTTGATCAGCTGCGTGCGTCCGGGCGTCTTGCTGACGCGAGCCAGGTTGGTGCGGTGCGCAAACGCATTGATCAGGGAAGACTTGCCCACGTTGGAACGGCCCACCACGGCGACCTCGCGCTCGGACGCAGGCAGATCGGCAACACGCTGCGCCGATTGGAGGAACTGCAGCGGGATGGGGGACACGGCCTGAACCTACTTGGCGTCCCTACTTGGCGACGAGCGAACCGAGAGCCCACACGGCGGCCACCAAGCCGACCACGGCCATGAGGATGCTGCGTCCGCGAGGTGCCGTGGCAAGCTCGCCCTCCTTCGGCGGCGGCGGCTTGACGAGCGCCATGACGTTGCCGAGCAGCAACGCGCCGCCCAGAGCGAGCACCAGCCACACGATCAGGTCATCTCCCAGCAGGCTGTCGGCGAACATGGCCATCATCATGCCCGGGATGGGACCACTTCCCCGGGCTCCCGTGCGGTGCAATCCCTGCTCGGCGTGCGAAACTGGGCACGTTCGTCTCCGACACGGCGTCTTCCACGCCATCACGAAAGGTGCGTGCCATGGGGTTCCATCACGTCGCCCTCGCCACCCACGACACGGCGGCCACCCACGCGTTCTACACCGAGGCGATGGGCTTCGAGCTCGTCAAGGTGGTGTCCTCGCCCACGCCCGGCGAGCAGGGTGGTTGGAGCAAACACTTCTTCTACTCCACCAACCCCGGGTCGGGCACGGGCACCGACAGCGGGATGATCGCGTTCTGGGAGATCCACGACCCCGAGATCGGCGAGGACTACACCGTCGACATCAACACCACGGCCGGCCTGCCGTGGTGGGTGAACCACATCGCCTTCGATGCTCCCACCATGGAGGACCTCGAACGCCACCGTGACCGTTGGCGCACCTACGGACACCACGTGCTGGAGGTGAACCACGAGTTCTGCATCAGCATCTACACCCGCGATCCCAGCGGCAACATGGTGGAGTTCTGCCACTCGACCCGTGCGTTCACCGACGACGAGATCGCCCAGGCGCACGTGGCGCTCCACGATCCATCCCCGACGATGAACGGCCACGCCACCGCCACCGTGCACAAGCCGGTCCTGGCCGAGGCAACGGCGGACACGTGACGCAACGGGCGTACGCCCACAGCCGGCGTGATACCAACCAGCAACGTCCGCTCGCGTCGACTGCGCCGTGTTGACGGCATTCCTGGTGAGCTTCGGCGTGATCTTCGTCGCCGAACTGGGCGACAAGAGCCAATTGATGGCGCTCGCCTTCGCCACCCGCTACCCCATCGTGCCGGTGCTGATCGGCATCACCGTGGCCACCGGCCTTGTGCATGCGGTCTCCGTGCTCATCGGCGCCGCGCTCGGTGCGGCGATCCCCACCACGCCCATCACCGTGGTGGCCGGTATCGCCTTCATCCTGTTCGGCCTCTGGACGCTGCGCGGGGACAAGCTGACCGAGGAGGACGAGGAGCGCGCCGCGCGTCCGGCGCGCAACACCATCCTCGCCGTTGGCGCAGTGTTCTTCCTGGCCGAGCTCGGCGACAAGACCATGCTCGCCACCATCACCCTCGCCACCAACCACGGTCTGTTCGGCACGTGGCTCGGGTCCACCATCGGCATGGTGGTGGCCGATGGTTTGGCGATCGTGGTCGGCCGCCAGCTCGGCGCCCGACTTCCCGATCGCGCCATCAAGATCGGTGCGGCTGTCGCGTTCTTCGTGTTCGGCGCAATCCTGATCGCCGAGGCCCTCTGACCGCCGCGCCCCGCCAACACACCCTCCGATACACCGGTGCGGTCATTGAAATGGCAGCCCTGGGGTGATTTTCCGGTCGCGTCGACCAGGACTCTGAGGGCGACCGGCGGACCGGCAATGATGTCTGAGGCTCCTCCCGGAGCAGTCCACAGCAAGAACCCCACGAACGATCTGGGACAGCGCACGCTGAGTGGGCCGTGTGCACGCCTGTCCCCTCGAAAGCACCCAGCATGCGCACCCTCTTGCACCGGACCCTCGCTCTCGTGATCATCGCAGCCACCGTGGGTCGCACGATCGTCCACGAGACCAACATTGCCCAAGATGCTCCGCCGTTGAGCAACCGGCCTCAGTTGACATTGCCCGCCCGACCCGAGGTGGTGGCCCGGCTCTCATCCGACTACGTGGCCACCGACGCCGGCTGTGCGACGGATGACGGCGCCGCCGGCTTGGAACACTTTTTCTCCGACCGCATCGGCCCGATCATCGGCTTCGATTCACCGAGGGTGTTGACGTTGGCAGCGAACCGACACCTGTGGCTGCTCCAGGATGCGTTCGTCGACTATCCCGGCAATGCCGGATCGATGGTGGGTGCGCAGTACACCAACTCGACGGCGCTGCTGCAGGACGGTCTGTGCTTCACCGTCCTGCAGCGTGGCACCTCCGACACGGCGCGCTCGTTCGACCCAGGCGTCGGCGAGTCGTTCGACCGATTCTTCTGGCCCGCAGGCGGCAGCGTTGACGGCGACGTGCTGCGCGTCCTCTGGGTCGAGATCGCCCGCGACGCAGCCCTGACAGACCCGATGGACGGGGCCAACGTCCACCCCCTGGGTACCTGGCTCGCCACGTACGACGTGCACACGCTGCAGCGTCGCCGGTTCGAGCGTGCACCGAACAGTGGCGTGTCACCGATCTACGGCTTCGACGTGGTGGATGACGGTGCGTACAGCTACCTCTTCGGCAACACCTTCGCGGAGAACCTGAGCCTGGAGGGCGGCTACGGCAACGGTCCGCATTCGGCCACATCAATGTGGTTGGCGCGGGTTCCTCGTGGCCGGTTGGACGTGCAGCCCGAGTACCGCACCAGCACCGGTTGGTCCGCCGACCCGAGTTCGGCGGTCCCGATCTCGCGGCGCTACTGGACAGAGAATGCCATGCACCCGGTGCTCATCGACGGGCGCTGGGTTGCGGTGACGAAGGCCGACGGATTCCTCGGTGCGGACATCGTCGTGGACACCGCCCCTGATCCGTGGGGTCCGTGGACCACCGTTGCCACCCAGGCCGCCACGCCACGCGGCGACCCGACTGACATGGTGACCTACGCACCGATACCGATGCCGTGGCTCGACCACAACGGTGAGCTGGTCATCGGCCTGTCCCAGATCGATGTTGCGTGGCAGACTCACGACGGCGGCGACCCGGCGAGGTACCGCCCGCGGTTCTTCAACAGCACCATCGCCGAGGGCAGGAGCACGGCCGTGCCGGGGACTGCCGCTCGGTAGGCCGAGCGTCGTGCACCCGTCAGTGAGGCGCCGGCGTGATCTCGTCAGACGTTGCGGGCCATGTTGTCGAAGCGGGTGTAGGCGCCGAGGAACGCCAATCGCTTCATGCCGATCGGACCGGACCGGTGCTTGGCGATGATGACCTCGGCGGAGCCTTTGTCCGGTGACTCCGAGTTGTAGACCTCGTCTCGGTAGAGGAACATCACCACGTCCGCGTCCTGTTCCAGCGAGCCGGATTCGCGCAGGTCGGCGAGCATGGGGCGTTTGTCGGCCCGACTCTCCAGGTTTCGGCTGAGCTGGCTGAGCGCGACGATGGGAATGCTCAGCTCGCGGGCCAGCACCTTCAGACCACGGCTGATCTCGCTGACCTCGAGCTGGCGATTCTCGCTGTTGCTGCCGCTCATCAGTTGGAGGTAGTCGATCACGATCAGGCCCAGACCCTCGCGTGACTTCAGCCGGCGGGCTTTCGCGCGGATCTCCATGACGGTGACGCGTGGGTTGTCGTCGAGGTACAGGGGCACCTCAAGGCGACCGACGGCGCGTCCGAGCTTGGTCCAGTCAGCCTCGGTGAGCCGACCGTTGCGCAGCTTGCTCGAATCGACCCGGGCCTCACTGCTGAGGATGCGCTGGGTGAGCTCGGCGTGACCCATCTCCAACGAGAACACGAGCACAGGAACTCGCGCCGCTTGGGCCGCGTGCACGGCCAGACCGAGCCCGAAGGCTGTGTTGTGAACGAACACGTCCGCAGCCACGAAGTTGTGCGTACCGGGGACGTTGAAGTCGTACACACGGTCCCGACCGCACGGCTCGATGCTGGTGATGGTGTCCCAGTCCACATCAGGCGACGCCCAGCGACTGAGTACCTCGCTGTCGAACAGCTCGGCCAGCAGGGCCACGGTCTCCCGACGGGGTCGGCGGCGATGCACGTTCCAGTTGTGGCCGCTGGCCCGGCCCACCAGTCGGTTCACATCGGCCCAACTGCGCTCGCCCTTGGCCTTCAACACGTCGTCCCACACCTGCATCGGCAGACCGTCATCCAGCCGGTCAGGCGCCGTGGTGGCAGCGTGGCGCACGACGGCAAGCTGAGCCTGCTGGCCTTCGATCCCGATGCGATCGCAGAAGCGCAAGAGCGAGTCGGCGTCGTGGACCTCGACTTCGTACGTACGGCGCCGGCCGTCGGCGTGCTGACTCCACCGCTCGCGGCGGCTGGCACGAATCCCGAACCTCACCAATGCGTGGGCGATGTCAATGCTGAGCGCCTCGGCCGCCGTTTCAAAGGTGACGTGCGCGTGACCGGCCTTGGACACCCACGCTGAACCGGCTCCTGCGTACAGCCTGTTGAGCAGCTGGGCGAGCCCGTCCTCAGCGAGCGTGAACGCTTCGGCGGGCAGGTGTGCGTCGGTGAAAGCCGCCTGCACCAACCGATCGATTTCGGCGGAGGTGGCCGTGAGCGCACCGAACACGGGCACGCACGCCGGCACGGCGATAGCCGCGCCGACCGAGATCGCTTCCAACGGCTTCCAACCGTCGCCGGTGAGGAGCGGGTGAGCGGCGGTCAAACGGATCGACCGGCCGGACCGGGTGGTGACCCGGAACAGCTGCTTGTCGCCGTCGGCGTAGAAGCCGACGAACTGGCCGACTCGGATGTGGCCGTCGTCGGCGAGCGTCAGGCAGCCCACGGTGTCGCCGGCGACGCCACGCTCGTACCACTCCTGCGCCGTGCGGATCTCGCCGCTCGACGGGTCCACCATCGCGGTGTCCCAGGCCACGCATTTACCCATGGCGGGGCGGGCGCCGACGATGTTCAGCGTGCTCGGCTGCAAACCGGACAGAAGCTCGTCGAGATCGTTGTATCCGGTGGCCAACCCCGTGATCGTGTCGCCACGCTCGTAGGTCTCCTGCAGTGCGTCCATCGCCAGCGGCATCAGGTCGCCGAGCGGCATCACCGAGTCGGTGACTCGGTCTTCGGCCACCTCGAACACCTTTGTCTCGGCCTCGTCCAGGGCCTTGGCGACGTCGTCGGGTTCGTTGTACGCCAGCTCGGCGATCTCGCCCGCAACGCCGATGAGGCGCCGCAACACGGCGGTGTCCTGCACGATCTTGGCGTAGCGGGTGGCGTTGGAGATGGCCGGCGTGGCGTTCTGCAACGTCAGCAGCAACTCGGCGCCGCCGATCTCGTCGAGCAGGCCGGCGCGGCGCAGTTCATCGGCAACGGTGACCGCGTCGACGGGATTGCCGGTTGCGCTGAGACCGCGGATCGCGTCGTAGACGTACTGGTGCGCCGGCTTGTAGAAGTCGCTGACCGCCAGGCCCATCTCGGCCACGTTGCCAAGGGCATCACGCGACAGGAGCAGCGCGCCGAGCAGAGACTCTTCGGCGTTCAGGTTGTGCGGGGGAACCCGCCCGTCACCTCGGCGAATGGGGCGCGGACGATCGCGCGAACTCTCTGCCAAGGACATCCTGCAACCTTTCCGCACATCGCCTGTGCATCGCTAGGGGATCAACCTGTGAGTTGTGGGCGGCATCTGTGTGGACAACCTGTTGGGAAGCCATTCCGGCGCGCCGGAACAGCACTGCCCCACCGGACGCGCCGGTGAGGCAGTTGCAGAGTGTGCTGTTTGGAGCCGGTGCCCGGCGTGATCGTGGTGTCTGGTGCAGGCCGCTCAGGCCTTGACGACGGCGATCGTGAAGGGGAACTCGACGTCGTGGTGGAGCTTGGCCGTCACGCTGTACTCGCCGAGGGTCTTGATCGACTCGGGCATGATCAGCTTGCGCCGATCGAGCTCGATGTTGGCCTGGGCCTGCACGGCGGCGGCGACATCAGACGCGGTGACCGAACCGTACAGTCGATCGCCGGCACCGCTCTTGGCGGTGATGTTGATGACCTTGGCGACAAGCACCTTGGCAATGGTCTGGGCGCTGTCACGATCGGCGGCATCGCGCAGATCGCGGGCACGACGCATCGAGCCTGCCTGGTTGACGGCACCGTCGGTGGCCACGAGGGCCAGACCGTGGGGCAGCAGGTGGTTGCGAGCGTGGCCATCGGCAACCTCGACGATGTCGCCACGCTTGCCGAGGACCTTGTGATCGGCACGAAGAATGACTTTCATGTCAGGCCTCCACGGATTCGGTCTCGACGTCTTCGCCCTCGACCACGTCTGCGGTGGTTTCCTCGGCAGCGGCGGCAGCGTCACGACGCGGGCCACGCTCACCGTCGCGCGGCGGACGGCCGGGACGAGTGTTGGACACGCGCTTGGTGTATGGCAGCAATGCCATCTCACGCGAGTTTTTGATCGCAGTGGCGATGTCGCGCTGCTGCTGCACGGTGTTGCCCGTGACGCGGCGGTTGCGGATCTTGGAGCGATCGCTGACGAAGCGGGTCAGAAGGTTGACGTCCTTGTAGTCGACGTAGTCGATCTTGTCGGTGATGAGGACGCTGGTCTTCTTCTTGAACTTCTTCGGGTTGGTTTCCTTGGGCGCACGCGCCTTGTTCTTCTTGCTGGTCATCTTTGGTCGATTCTCTCGTTGCTCGAACTGGTCGGTTGCTCAGAAGGGTTGGTTGCTCAGAAGGGTTCTTCGTCGCCGTATACGGGATCGGGTGCACTACGGGCGCCGGGGTTGTTTCCGGAGTTGCTCGCGGAGTTGCCGCCGCCACCTTGGTAACCACCTTGGCCGCCTTGGCCGCCTTGGCTGTCACTGCGCTGGGTCCGTTCGACCTGCGCCGTGGCCCAGCGCAGGCTGGGTCCGATCTCGTCGGCGACGATCTCGACCACGCTGCGCTTCTCGCCCTGCTGGGTCTCGTAGGAACGTTGCTGGAGGCGGCCGGTGACGATCACCCGAGCGCCCTTGGTGAGCGACGCCGCAGCGTTCTCGCCCAGGGTTCCCCATGCGGTCACGTTGAAGAAGGAGACCTCTTCGACCCATTCGTTGTTGCGCTGATACCGGTAGTTGACGGCCACACCGATCGTGGCGACACCGCGGCCGCCCTGCGTGAAGCGCAGTTCGGGATCGCGAGTCAACGAGCCGGTGATGGTGACGGTGCTGTCTGCCATGGTGTTTCCCCTATCGGGTACGGCGGCCGGTTCAGGCCGCGGTGCCCACCATGCCGCGGCGCTCGGCCTCGGCGTCTGGCAGGCGGAGGAGCTTGTGGCGGACAACGTCGTCCGCGAGACGGAGCTGTCGCTCGAAGTCGTCGAGCGCACCACCCGGGGCCAACAGGTTGAAGACGGCGTAGTAGCCATGCTCCTTCTTGTTGATCGGGAAGGCGTACTGACGCCGACCCCACCAATCGGGCTTTCCGTGCACCGTGCCGCCCGCCTTGGTGACGCTGTCGGTGACCGACTTCACCCAGGCCTGAGCAGCCGTGTCCTCGAGATCACCATCGAGGATGATCATGAATTCGTAAGCACGCATCATGCGTGTGGAACCTCCCTTCGGACCCGGACGCTTCCTACGGCGACGCGGGGCCCCTGTGGCGGGGCAGGGTGAATATGACCCGGGGAGTGTACCGGCGATTCGGTGCGCTCGGTGCGCTCGGTGCGCTCGGTGCGCTCGGTGCGCTCGGTGCGCCCCGTGCGCAAGCAGATGGCGGTGTGCGGGTTCATGTCGAGCAGGATGGCAGATGGGTGTCACAGTCGTGACAACGATCCGCCCATCCAGTCAGAGCCGAGCCAGTCACAGCCAAGTCAGTCACCGTTGATGGTCAGTCACCGTTGATGCGATAGATGCGAGCAGCGGTGCCGTAGAACATGGCGTCACGCTCGGTCGGCGTGAAATCAGCGACCATCTTCTTGAAACCGTTCCACACGGTGCGGTACGACAGCGAGAACCGGTCCACCGGGAAGTTCGACTCGAACATGCACCGCTGCGGGCCGAAGCATTCGATCGTGTGGAGGTAGTAACGCCGCTGGGCGGCAACGAACTCGTCCGACGTCGGTGGCTGTGAGGCAACGTTCCACCCGAACCCATTGTCGGGCATTGCCAGACCGCCCAGCTTGGCGACAACGTTGTCGCACTCGGCGAGCGCCGCAATGTCATCCCTCCAACGGTCGTGGATCGCCTCACGCTGATCTGCGAACGGGCCGACACCGACCGGCGTGCCGAAGTGATCCAGCACCATCGTCGTGCCGGGTACGGCCCGAGCCAACTCCAGCATCTCCCCCATCTGGTGGTGGTAATGCCAGGTGTCGTAGGTGAGGTGGCGCTCGCCCAAGCGTGCGACCCCACGACGGAAGTCGGGATCAGCAAACAAGCCTTCCAGTGCGTTCCCAGGGATCATCATCGTGTCCGGATACATCGCCCGTGCGAGAGCGTCGCGGATGCCGCGCAACAGCCCGTCACCCGCCGCGTTGTGGGCATCGAGCAACGCGTCCAGATCGTGGCTGCGCAGATCGGTATGGGCGACGATGCCGGCGATCAGTCCCCTTGGGTCGCGGTGCGCCTCGCCGGCGATGAACCGGGTCTCGCCGACCGAAGCCAACTCCGCCGGCGCGTCGCTGTCGTAAGCGGCACCGCACTCCACGAACACGGTGTGCTCCACACGATGGCCGTCGTCCACATCGGCATGGAGCTCGTCCAGGCCGTAGCGCAGGCCGCGATCGGGCGGCCAGAGGTGATGGTGCGGATCAATGATCCGTTGTTCGGGATCGACGACGTCCTCGATGACGAGATCCAACCATGCCTGGGTGCGGGGAGCCGGTGTGTTCACCCCGACATGCTCGCCGGAAGTCTCCGGCGAGCACGGATCGGAGCATCTGGTGCCGCCGATCAGATGTCGAACTCGAGCGCGCTGTCGAGCGCCACCACCAAGCGCTCGGCGTCGTCCATGGTGAGAGCCAGCACGTCCTCGGGATCGCCCACCGTCTCGCCGAACATCATGATCACGGTTGGGCGACCGGAGCCGTCCACGCTGGCGATGACGCCGCTGGGCACCACCTGGCGCCCCGTGATCTGGAACTGGCCGTTGCCAAGGGCCCGCACTGGCCGTGAACGTGCAGCATGCTCGAGCTCGCCCCGACACCGCGCTTCGAGCGCGATGCGCTCATCGAGCAGCGTCCGCCGGCTGGCAGAGTGCAGCAACCCGGGATCCCGCAGCCACTCGTCAGGACGGCCGTGCCAGGCACTGACCCAATCCGCAACACCCGGCAAACCGAGTGCCCGGAGCATGGCCCGGCCACGATCGGTGCAGCTGGGAACCCCGAAGTGACCCCAGATCCGGTTCGCAGTGACGCCACCCCGGCGTTGATGCACCTCCCCATTGCCACGCAACACCAGCCAGATGACCGATGCGGCCAGCCGATCCGTCGGCGCCTTGTGGAGGAGCTCCGGCTCGTTCATTGCGATCCGTTCAAGGATGCGGCGGGCGATCACCACGTGCTCGCCGTCGTACAGCAGGAACTGTTCCTCGCCGATGAGCGTCAGAATCGCCTTCACCACCTCGTGCTCCGAAGGCGGGACGAGATCCCAGCACAGCGGGTCGGCCGGCAACGGTTCGGCATCGAGGCCCTCCAACGCATCGATGCCCCCCACAGCGGCCGCCGCCGACCGAACGCTGGCTGCGATCCAGAGCTTCGAACGGAGAGCGTCACGCAGGATGGATCCACCGGACGGCTGGTGAGGCGAAACGGCTTGCAGGTGAGGACGGCGCGCGGCCGACGATTCGTTGAGGAACGGGTTCGTGTCCATCACCGGAGCGTGGCAGAGGGGTGTGATGCTCCCGCCGGCCCCACGGTGTTCGAGGTCAGAGGGTCAGTGCGAGAGCGCGGCCTTCATGGATTGCCAGGCTCGCCCTGCGTGGCGCAACGCAGTCGCCGATCACGTGGACGTCAGCACTCGGCCGGTCCCCCTCGAACGGTCCTTCGAAAAGCTCGGTCACGGGCCGGGCGACCTCGGCGACGACCAACCAATCGAAGGGCTCGTCTGCGGTGTCACCGGTGAGCGTCGAGATCAGCCGAGCCGTGCCTGTTGACCACTCGGCCACCACCGTGAACGGACGCATCACTCCGCCGGCGCGAGCGAAGCGCTTGCGTGCTGGCACGTCGGCGGCACTGTGGAACAACCCGTTCGCCACCACGGCGGCGCCGGCCGCGATCGTCACCGTACAACCGCGCTCCTGCATGAACATCGCGGTCCCGATGCCTCGCCAATCTCCGAGGTCGTCCACCAGCAACACCCGGCCTTCAGGCACCAGCGAGCCGTCCAAGACGTCGTGGATGGCGGCAACGTTGGCTCTGTCCACCCCCGGCATCCGGTCCACCATCGGCAACGCCCGTTGAAAGCCCGATCGTGCCGGAACGGCGCCGGTGGCCAGCACGAGCACGCCCGCGCGCCCGTCGAGATCGGCCGCCGTGCACCGGGTCGACAGCCGAACGTCTACACCGAGACGGTGCAGCTCGCGGCCGTACCACTCGATGTGCTCCAAAATCTGGTTGCGGCTCGGCTGCCGGCCGGCCAAGCGATACTGGCCGCCGAGCTGCGCACCTGCCTCGAACACCGTGACCCGATGACCGCGCTCGGCCGCCACCCGCGCGGCCTCCAGACCAGCGGGCCCGCCCCCGACCACCGTGATGTCGCGCGGGTTCGCCGCTGTTGTGAACCGGTCGCCGCCCCAGACGAACTCGCGTCCCGCCGACGGATTGATCACACAGCTGATCCAGTAATCGCGCGACCGCCGGCCCCAGCACATCTGGTTGCACGAGATGCAGGGCCGCACGGTCTCGGGCCGACCCATTCGGGCCTTGCTGACCAGGTGCGGATCCGCGATCTGGCCACGGACGATCGACACCATGTCGGCGTGGCCGGCCGCAATCACGTCCTCCGCGTCAGCGGGCGTACGGATGTGGCTCTCCGCCTGCACCAGCGCGTGACGGGTCACCTGCTTCAGTGCCGCAGCGAACGGCTCACCGAGACGCGCCGGGTACAGCGAGGTCGGCATCAGCTTGTAGAAGTCGAAGTAGCTGCCGGTGCCGCAGGTGACGTAGTCGATCAACGCCCGTTCGTCGTGCCACGCGACGATCTCCTGCATCGACTCCACTGAAAGCGACGGCTCGGAGTCCGGGTCGACGTTGACGGCCAGTCCAATGACGAAGTCGTCACCGCATGCCACACGCACGGCGTCGAGCAACGTGGCCGAGAACCGCATCCGGTTCTCGAACGAGCCGCCCCAACGGTCGGTGCGCCGATTCGACCACGGAGTCCAGAACTGGTCGATCAGCGCGTGGTACGCCGCGAACAGTTCTACACCCTCGAAACCCGCCTGCTGTGCCCGGCGAGCGGCGCGCACGAAGCTGTCGATCGTGGCCTCGATCTCGGCCTCGGTCATCGTGTGGCTGCCGTCGGCGTCGTGATAGGAGGGCAGCCCGGATGGCGACCAGTTCGGCGCGAAGGAGTTGTCGGCGTCGCCGTGCTGGCCTACGTGGTACAGCTGGTGCACCAGCACCACGTCGCCATCGCCGGTGGATGCAGCGGCCTCGCGGCACGCCTCGGTGAGCCGCCGGAAGCCGGGGATCACGGCGTCGTCGTCCGGGCGAAAGTTGCCCCGGGTGAGCACGGCCGTGGCGTGCACCGGCATCGGCTCCACCACGATCATCCCCGCCCCGCCGAGGGCTCGCTCACGGTAGTAGCCGATGTGACGATCGGACACGAGACCGTCCTCGGCCATGTTTGCCGTATGCGCGCCGAAGTTGATGCGGCTGCGCAGCGGCCGGCCTCGCACGGTCAGGGGCGCGAACACATGGGCGAACCCGGGGTCGAACACGGGGGCGGACACGGGGCCGAGATTACTCGGTGCGTTCGTTCCGCGAACTCGACTGAGTGAGGGTCGCGGGGGAGGCGGCGGGGAGGCGGCGGCTGAACAAGCGGGACGGGACGGGCGCCGGGACGGGTGACGGAAACCTGGACATGCCAGAATGATCAGTCTGTGCCCACCGATTCCTCCCTCGATCGCGCCTTCATCGATTCTGTGCTCCTCGAGCACTACGGGCTTGACGGCGAGGTCACGGCGCTGCCGGGTGAGCTCGACTGCAACCTGAAGGTCATGACCGCTGACGGGCGGCAATTCGTGTTGCGAATCCACCATCCCGACGCGGACGCGGCCGAGATCGATCTCCAGGCGCAGGTCCTCGCCCACCTCGAACGCACCGATGCCGGACCGGGGGTGCAGCGGATCGTGCCCACCCTGCACGGGGAACTCCTGCCGATGGTGACCACCGCAGATGGGCGGTTTCATACGGCGCGGCTCACCACGTGGCTCGACGGCGATGTCTGGGCATCGGCCGTCGGCTCCGGCGGAATCTCCCGGCAACGAGCCGGTCACTCACTGGGGCGGATGCTGGCCGAGCTGGACCAGCATCTGCGCACGTTTCACCACCCCGCCGCGCAGCGCAACCATCGGTGGGACCTGGCTCGCGCTGCCGAACACGTGCGATACCTGGATCTCATCGGAGACCCAGCGAAACGAGCGGCGGTTGCGGCCGTATTGGCGCGCTTCGGTGAGGAGGTTGCCCCACGTCTAGCCGATCAACCCCGCCAGGTGATCCACAACGACGCCAACGACTACAACGTGCTGGTGGGCACGACCGGAGCAACGGCCGGGACGGTGGTGGGGCTCATCGACTTCGGCGACACGGTCGAAACCTGGCGGGTCAATGAACTGGCGATCGCATGCGCGTACGCCATGATCGGCGCTCCCGATCCCGTCGGCGCAGCGGTACCCATCGTGGCCGGCTACCACGACATCGAGCCGCTCACCGAGACCGAGGTCGACGTGCTGTTCGATCTCGTCCAGACCCGTTACGCCGTCAGCATCTGCATGGCGGCGAAACAGATCGCCGACGACCCGGCCAACACGTACCTGTTGATCAGCCAGACCGACGTGTGGGATCGCCTGCAACGTTTGCGCACGGAGAACGCACGCATCGCGACGATGCGCCTCCGCGCGGCGTGTCGGTTCGAGGCCGTCCAGAACCGCGTGCACGTGGAGCACTGGCTTGGCGCGAACGGACACCGCTTCCATCCGGTGTTGCGGCGCGACCTGGGGCCGGAGTCGCTCACCGTGCTCGACCTCACCGCAGACGGCCCGGACGGCGACCAGCTCGATTCCCCACAGCTCGATACCCCACAGCTCGATGCGTTGTACGACGACGCGGCACTCGCCGTCACCGTGCCCGTGGGCCGTTACGGCGAAGATCGATCGGTCTACCGGAGCGAAGCGTTCGAGACGGCCGATCCCGAGGAGCGCCGCACCATCCATGTCGGCATCGACCTGTTCGCTCCGGCGGGTGAGGACGTGGTCGCGCCCTACCCGGCGACGGTCCACGAGATCGGTTGCGATCCGGTGCCGCTCGGCTTCGGCGGCGTCCTCGTGCTGCAGCACACGACCGATGACGGCACGCCGTTCTGGACCCTGTACGGCCACCTGTCGCCGAACAGCTTGGCGGGGCTTGCGCCGGGCCAGCGCGTGGAGGCCGGCGAGACCGTCGCCCGTCTCGGCCAACCGGACGAGAACGGCAATTGGCCGCCGCATCTCCACTTCCAGGTGATGACCGACCTCTGCGGCTGGCGGGCGGAGGAGATCGTCGGTGTCGTGGCGCGCAGCCAGTGGGACGTGTGGCGCGGGGTGTTCCTCAACCCCAACCTCGTCCTCGGGCTTGCAGTGGACTGCAGTGTTGTGGTGCAGCGCGAGGCGTCGTGGTTGCGTCGCGAACGTCGGTACGTTCTGGGCCCTTCATTGAGCCTCGCCTACGCGGAGCCACTCAAGATCGTGCGTGGCGAGGGCATCCACTTGATCGACGAACGTGGCAATCGTTTCCTCGACATGGTCAACAACGTGTGCCACGTCGGCCACTGCCACCCGCGTGTGGTGGCTGCCGGGCAGCGGCAGATGGCGATCCTGAACACGAACTCGCGCTACCTCCACGACAACCTCGTGGAGTACTCCCGCCGCCTCGTCGCAGCCATGCCCCCGGCCGGTCCGCCCGATAGTCAGCACGGTCGGGCCCTGTCGGAGCTGAGCGTGGCGTTCATGGTGAACTCCGGGTCGGAGGCCAACGACCTCGCCCTGCGCATG
>JAYTSB010000201.1:0-7201 GCA_043745825.1 Actinomycetota bacterium
ACCGGGGACAAGGATGACGAGCGGCGAATCAGGAGCTTCCATTGCCGCATCGTACGGCGAAGGGATCAGAGGCTGTGCACCCGGGCCCGCACGACGCTGACCCGGTGGGTGGGAGCGGTGCGGTGGTTGGTGACGGTCCAGCTTGCCGCGAACGCGATGGACATCACCGTGATGACGACTGCAGCCTCCGGCAGCCGGACGACAGAAGCGAGGAACCACGCGAGTACCGCCGCACCGGCCGTGACGGCGGCGGCGAACGGCACCAGTTGACCGAGGTGGTGGTGCGCGGCGTGATGACGCTGGGGGGCGATGGAGATCATGTGCACGTTCATGTAGACGTATCTGTCGCCCGATTCGATGCACTTCCATACACATCGTCTCGAAACCGTCATGATCGATGGCATGTCGTAACGTGCGAAGCCATGTCCGCGCCCGATTCCCCCGCATCCGCCAACCATGTCGACCCACTGTCCCTCTTCCGGCTGGACGGTCAGATAGCCGTGGTCACCGGTGCGTCGTCCGGTCTCGGCGAGCGCTTTGCGAGAGTGCTGCACGCGGCCGGCGCCACCGTTGTGCTGGCTGCGCGTCGCGCCGAGCGGTTGGCCGCGCTGGTCGAGCAGCTGCCCGGGGCCGTGGCCCTCGCCGCCGATCTCTCCGTGGCCGAGGACCGCGAGCACGTGGTGGCCACCACGCTTGCCGCGTGCGGCCGGCTGGACGTGCTCGTCAACAACGCCGGCATCGGCAACACGGTGCGCGTCGAGGACGAGGACCTCGAAGCGTTCCGCGCGGTGATGGAGCTCAACGTGACCGCGGTGTGGCACCTCAGCAAGCTCGCTGCGGTGCCGATGGCGGCGGCCGGCTACGGCAGCATCGTCAACATCGCCTCGATGCTCGGCCACGTGGGCTCGTCGCCGGTCAAACAGGCCAACTACTGCGCGTCGAAGGGCGCCGTGGTGAACCTGACGCGCGAGCTGGCCCTGCAGTGGGCGCGTCGCGGAATCCATGTGAATGCGCTGTGTCCGGGCTGGTTCCAGAGCGAGATGACGGCCGGCATGGAGTCCGACGAGGGCAGCCAGCGCTACATCGCTCAGAATTCGCCGATCCCGCGCATGGGCCACGCGCATGAGCTCGATGGAGCGCTGCTGCTGCTGGCCAGCAGGGCGAGCACGTTCATGACCGGCCAGTCGCTGCTGGTCGACGGCGGCTGGACAGCGCGCTAGATGTTCGGGCGGCGGTGCGCCCACGGGCTGGCGTGCTCCAGCTGCCCGGCGATGCGCAGCAGCACGTCCTCTCGGCCGTAGGCCGCCACGAGCTGGACTCCAACGGGCAGGCCCTCGGGGGTCCAGTGCAGGGGCAAGCTGATGGCCGGCTGGCCGCTGGTGTTGAACGGTGGCGTGAAAGGCACGAACCGGCCCGCTCGTGCGAGTGCCGACAGCGGGTTCGACGGATCATTGGCGATGGTGCCGAGCGGCAGCGGCACCTCCGCCAACGTGGGCGTGAGCAGCAGGTCCCAACCCGCCGCCCACCAGCCGTGCATGCGCCGCCGGAACTGGGCGATGGCGGTCTGGGCCATGGAGTACTCGATCGCGCTGAAGCTCGCGGCGAAGTCGGCCTGGGCGCGGTTCATCGGCTCGAACTCGTCCTCGGTCAGCGGTCGGCCGATCAGATCCTCGAACCGATTCCGGGCGGTGCCCATGTTGGTGCTCCACAGCGCGCCAAACTTGGAAGCGAGCGTCGCGTCCTCCAACGCGTCCGGCCAGGCGTGCTCAACATCGTGACCGAGTGATTCCAGCAGCGCCGCTGCGTTGCGAACCCCGAGCACGCACTCGTCGTCGACGTGTCCGCCCTGGGCATGGTGGTCGAGCAAGCCGATGCGCAGCCGACCGGGCTCCGCACCCACCTCCTGCAGGTACGGCCGTGACGGCGCGGGTGCGCTGACGGTGTCGCCGACGCCAGGGCCATGGGTGGCGTCGAGCAGTGCCGCCGTGTCGCGCACCGTGCGGCTGACACAGTGCTCCACGCTGAGTCCACTCTCGTCGCGCTCGGGCCCGAACGTGATGCGACCTTGGCTGGGCTTGAGGCCCACGAGCCCGCAACACGATGCCGGGATGCGGATGGAACCGCCACCGTCGCTGGCGTGGGCGAACGGCACCATGCCGGCGGCGACGGCTGCAGCCGCGCCGCCGCTGGAGCCACCGGGCGTGCGAGCGGTGTCCCACGGGTTGTGGGTGGCGCCCCACGCCACCGGTTCTGTGGTCGGCACGCTGCCGAGCTCCGGGCTGTTCGTGCGCCCGGCGATCACCAGCCCGGCCGCTTTGTAGCGGCTGACGAGCGTGGTGTCCACGGAAGCCACGTAGCCGATCTCCTTCAGGGCGACGTTGCCGTTGCTCATGCGCTGACCGGCGTACGTTGCGTACAGATCCTTGATGAGGAACGGCACACCCCGGAACGGACCAGCCGGAACATCGCCCGCTGCGACCTCGCGAGCGTGGTCGAACCAGCGGATGGTGACGGCGTTGAGCACCGGATCGATACGCTCGATGCGTTCGACCGCAGCCTCCAGCAGCTCGCTCGGCGTGGCGTCACCGCGGGCCACCAGGGCGGCCTGGTCGGTTGCATCCATCCAGCGGGTGTCATCGGCAAGAGAGCTCACACCGTGTGTGTAGCAGGAATTGCCAACAGGCTTTGGACGGGACGTCGCTAGCGTGATTGCACGTGAGCGTGACGCCGACCGACCAGCTGCCTGTGCCGACTGGGCGGGAGGTCCTCGGCGACCGGGACGTACGCAACTTCATCATCGCCAACGTGCTGATCTACACCGGGGTGGCCTTGCAGTTGGCGATCCTCGGCAAGGAGGTGTTCGACATCACCGGCCGCGAGAGCGATCTCGCCTGGCTCGGTTTCGCCGAGTTCCTGCCGGCGCCCTTCCTCGTGTTCGTGACCGGTGCAGTTGCCGACCGCTTCGATCGCAAGCGGGTCGCCGCGCTCGCCATCGGCGGCGAGCTGCTCTGCGTCGTCGCGCTCGTGCTCTACTCGGCGTCCAAGCCGACTGCGGCGTGGCCGTTCTTCCTGATCGCCGGCGTGTTCGGTGCGTTCCGCTCGTTCAACGCACCCGCCGTGCGCTCGATGCCGCCGATGGTTGCGCCCGACGGTGCATTGCCGAGAGTGATCGCGTTGTTCAGCGCCACCTTCACCGGCGCCACCATCGTCGGTGCAGCGGTGTCCGGTGCGCTGTACATCATTGCCCCGTGGGTGGGCTACGCGGCGGCCGCAGTACTGATCGGCATCGGCTTGGCCTGGTTGTTGACCGTCCACTTCCGCCGTCAGCCGCCACCGCCGGACCCCGATCAGCGCCCGACGCTGCGCTCGGCGATGGAGGGCCTGCGCTTCATCCGCCGCACGCCGATCCTGCTCAGCATCATCTCGTTGGACCTCTTCGCGGTGCTGCTGGGCGGCGCAGTGGCGCTGTTGCCGGCGATCGCCGAGAAGCGGTTGCACGTTGGCGACGTGGCCTACGGCTGGCTGCGCGCCGCGCCGGGCATCGGAGCCGCAGCGATGGCCGTGTTCCTGTCGGCGCGCCCGTTGCGCCGCCACGTCGGCCGCAGCCTGCTGATCGCCGTGGGTGTGTTCGGCGCAGGCACCGTGGTGCTCGGGTTCACCACCAACTTCGTCGTCGCGTTTGTCGCGTTGCTCGTGCTGACGGGTGCCGACATGGTCAGCGTCTTCGTGCGCACGTCATTGGTGCCGCTGCTGACACCGGACGAGAAGCGCGGACGCGTGCTGGCGGTGGAAAACGTGTTCATCGGCGCATCGAACGAGCTCGGTGCGTTCGAGAGCGGCATGGTGGCCCAGCAGTTCGGATTGGTTCCGGCCGTGGCCGGCGGCGGTCTGGCCACGATGGGCGTGGTGGTGCTGTTCTGGTTCGTGGTCCCGGCGGTGCGCCGCATCGACCGCTTCGAAGACCTTGAGCACGCTCACAACGCGCCGCAGCCGGTGCCGGCCTCGGCGCCATAGCCTTCGGCACATAACCCGCCTGCCGCCGTGATCACTGGCATCGTGAACGGCGGGCGTGCAGACTGACCCCATGCATCAGGTGCTCAAGACCGCGTGTCCGCTCGACTGTCCCGACAGCTGTTCGCTGGAGGTCACCGTGGACAATGGCCGCATCGTCGGGATCGACGCCGACACGGGGCCGGACGCCAACCCCTTCACCCAGGGGTACATCTGCCAGAAGGTCAAGCACCAGGCCGAGCGGGTGTACTCGCCCGACCGTGTGATGACCCCGATGATCCGCGTGGCACCCAAGGGCGTCGCCGACGGCGTGGATGCCTTCCGGGCCGGCACCTGGGACGAAGCGGTCGAACTGGTTGCCCGTCGCATCCGCACCAGCGTCGAGACCAGCGGTCCGCACAGCGTGGTGCCGTACCTCTACAGCTCGTCTGCGGGTGTGCTCGCGGCCGGCGGGTTGACCCCGCAGTTGTTCGAACGGCTCGGCTGCCCGGAGGTGACCCACACGATCTGCGCAGCCACGGTGAGCGCAGCGTGGCACCAGGTCTTCGGGTCGATGCTCAGCGCCGATCCGTTCGACGTGGCCCACTCGAAGCTGGTCGTGGTGTGGGGTGCCAACCCGAACGCCTCGAACACTCACCTGACGCCGATCATCACCCGGGCAGTGAAGGAGAACGGCGCGACCCTGGTTGTGATCGATCCACGTCGCACGGGCGTGGCCAAGCGGGCCCATCTCCACCTGGCCATCCGGCCCGGCACCGATGCGGTCTTGGCCTACGCGGTCACCAACCTGCTCGCGGCCGACGGACGGTTGGCCGACGACTTCATCGCCGCCCACGTGGACGGTGCCGCCGAGTTCGTGGCCGCCGCCACAGCGTGGCCGCTGGCGGCAGCGGCCGCGGAGTGTGGTGTCGACGCGACCGACATCGAGCGCTTCGCCGAACTGGTGGCCACCACCTCCCCGGCGATGCTGCGCCTCGGCTGGGGGTTGGAGCGCAATCGCAACGGCGGCTCGGGCTGCGTCGGCGCAATCTCGCTGTGGGCGCTCGCCGGGCACTTCGGCCGGCGTGGCGCGGGCATCGTCAAGTCGACGTCCGGCACCACGCCGATCGACGTCGGTCGTTTGTGGCCCGAGCATGTTGCGCGCCAGCCGCGCCGGCAGCTGAGCATGAACGACGTCGGCCTCGCCATGGGCGGAGTGCTCGCAGGGTGGCCGCGCACGGAGGTGCTGTTCGTACAGGGCGCGAACCCGGCGGTGACGGCGATGGACCAGTCGGCGTGGTTACGCGAACTGCGTCGCGACGACCTGTTCACCGTGGTGCACGACCAAGTCTTCACCGACACGGCCGCGTTTGCCGACGTCATCCTGCCAGCCACCACCCACTTCGAGGCCGGTGATCTGGCCAACTCGTACGGCTCGTTCAGCCTGCTACGCGTGGATCCCGTCATCCAGCCGGTGGGGGAGAGCCGTTCCAACGATGGAGCCAGCGCTGCCATCGCCGTGGCGCTCGGGTTCCCGGTCAACGAGTTCGATCCGGACCCGGACCGGTTGGCGGCGATGATCCGCACCGACGCGGTGCCGACGACGGCGTCCGTGCCCGCCGCCCGCGCAGGCACCACGACAATCCAGTTCGTCGACACGATGCCAGCGTTCGCCGACGGATCGCAGCGGGCGCGCGTGCACGACGCGACCAGCGAGCTGCCGGTGCCGCGCCACGTGTCGATCCCGGCCGGCAGGCTCACGCTGGTGACCCCGAGCACGAACCGCACCATCAACTCGATGTTCGCCGAGTTCGACCCGCCCGAGTCCGCGGTGTCGATGCACGCCGATGATGCCGCTGTACGCGGGATCGCCGACGGCGACCTGGTGCTGGTGCACAACGAACTCGGCGAGGTAGAGCTCGTCGCCCGCCTCGATGGCGTCGTTCGACCCGGTGTGGTCTCCATCCCCAAGGGTCTGTGGCGGCGCCACATCGCCGGCGGCAAGACGTCGAACGTGTTGATCCCTCGCGTGGTGAACGACCTCGCTGCCGGGGCGTGCTTCAACGACGCTCAGGTCGATGTCGCGATTCTCAACGCGGGCAGAACGCGGAGTTGACACCGGGCCGACTTGCAACTGGCTTCCTCAATCCGTTCAATGGAGGGCATGACGGCGGCCCGACGAATCCTCTCCGTGCTGGCCGCACCCTGCGCCGTGCTCACGTTCGCGGCCCTCGCAGGCTGCACCGCCGTGGCGGATTCCGGCTCCGACACCACCATCGGCACCGTTGGAGGCGTCGGCACCGTCAGCGCCGTCGGCGAACTCCCGCCTACCGTCTCGGCCACCGACACCGCAGCCCCCGACACGGCGGCTGACACAACGAGTGCCGGTACGGATGCATCGACCACGTCCACCGTGCCCGTCGCCGAGCCGGTGGGCGCAACCGCCGCCGGAAACCGCCTGTTGATGATCGGTGATTCGCTCACTGCCTCGATCTCCAAGCGTTACGGCGGCGAGGCCTGCCAGGCGCTCGTGCCGCTGGGCTGGCGGGTGGAGGTGGATGCCGAGACCGGTCGGTTCATCGACTTCGGCAAGCGGGTGCTGGATGCCCGTCTCGATGCGGGCTGGGATGCCGCAGTCATCTTCCTCGGCAACAACTACGGCGACGACAAGGCCGTCTACCAGGGATACCTGCATGCGCTTCTGATGCGGCTGGTTCCTCGCCCCACCGTGTTGATCACCACGGCCCTGTTCCGGCCGGAGCAAGCCGAGGTCAATGAGGCAATCACGGAGGAAGCCGCCCAGTTCGAGAGCGTCACGGTGCTCGATTGGGCAGCGTTGGGCACCGACCCCTCGCTCACCGGTGCCGACAACCTGCACCTCACCGACGCCGGGCGCAGGTCGTTGGCGTACTACCTGGCCGCCACGATGGGCACGGCGCCTGCCCAGCCGGGAGAGTGCCTGAAGACCAAGTTCACCAATGACTCGGCCGGCAGCCCCAGCGGACCGCCCGGGAACAGCACGACCACCAAGACCTCCACCAAGACCACCACCAAGCCGAGCACCAACACGACCGTCAAGCCCACCGCCACGACGGTGAAGACCGGCGGCACCACCACCGCCACCACGACGGCAGGCACCGTGGTGATCACGTCGAGCACCGCCAACGCCACGTCGACCACTGCCTCCTCCACCCAGACCACGGCCAAGCCG
>JAYTSB010000202.1:0-3474 GCA_043745825.1 Actinomycetota bacterium
GTGTGCCCCGCGCATGCCGGCTGGAACGAGGCGTGTCGGGGAGTGGCACACTGCACCGATGGATTCAACGTACGAGTGCGTCTGGCCGAAATCGCCCCGGGGCACACAGGCTCGTCAACCAGCACAGCGGCTCGACACCCTCGCCGGCAAGCGGATTGCGTTCGCGTGGGACTACCTGTTCCGCGGTGAGGAGATCTTCCCCGTACTGGCCGAGGAGCTGCGAGGCCGGTTCGAGGGCGTGGAGATCGTGAACTACGACGTCTTCGGTAACCTCCATGGACCGCAGGAGCACGAGCTCGTTGGCGGGCTCGCCGACGCGCTGGCGATGCATCGCATCGACGGGGTCGTGTCCGGCAACGGTTGTTGAGGTAGCTGTACGCCCGCCGTGTTGCGGGCATCCGTTGCGTGTGAGGCCGCCGGTGTACCCACCGTGTCGCTGGTGTGCGAAGGGTTCGAACGTCAGGCCGCAGCCACCGGGCGCGGGCTCGGGTTCGACGGGTTGCCGCTGGCGGTATTGCGCGGTCACGTGGACGCCCAGTCCTACGACGAGATGGTCTCATCGTTCCTGGCGCACACCTTCGAGCAGGTCGTCAACGGATTGACGTCGCCGATCGCGAAGTCGCAGGAAGAATCCGCCGAGCCGTCCGCCCTCGATGTCGTCGCCCGAGGCGACATCGACGAGATCCACCGCACGTTTGTCGCCAGAGGTTGGTCCGATGGCCTGGCGATCATCCCGCCGACCCGCGCCCGGGTGGAGGCGTTCGTCGCCGTGTCGGGCTATGACCCGTTTCGCATCGTCGGCATGGCGCGCCCATCAGGCCGGGACATCACGATCTGGTCGATCGCCGTCAACGCCGTGATGGCGGGCTGCGAGGCGCTGCAGCTGCCGGTGCTCGTGGCCGTCGCCGAAGCGCTGGTCGATCCGCACTATGGAGTGGAGCACTCCGGCAACACCACCGGTGCCGACGCGCTGATGATCCTCAACGGGCCCGTGGTCACCGATCTGGGCTTCAATCACGGCCCCGGCGCGCTGCGGGACGGCGCCGCCGCCCCGAACACCGTGATAGCGCGATGGCTGCGGCTGTTCCTGCGCAACGTGTGCGGCTTCACCGCCGACGAGCACGATAAGGCCACGTTCGGCAACAGCAGTCGCGTCGTGCTGGCAGAGGACGAGGCCGTACTGGCCGAGATCGATTGGGAGCCGGTAGCGGCCGAGTTCGGTCATCCACTCGGTACCGACGCCGTGACGATCGCGCGCATGAACAGCGGCATCATCGTCGGCAGCGTGTTCGGCTCGACGCCCGAGCAGATCCTGCCATACCTTGCCGACGGCTTGGTGAGGGTGTCGGGGTGGGACCTCACCCACGTGTTCGGTCTCGGCCAGGGTCACTATCGACCCCTGCTCGTCCTGTCGCCCGTGCTCGCGCGGACCTTCGGGCGGGCGGGTTGGTCCAAGCACGACGTGCAGCGCGCATTGTTCGAGCGGGCGCGCATCCCCGCGTGGAAGTTCGAGAAGCTGATCGGGGAGTGGTCGAACCTCACCACCGGCCGGCGCACGATGGCGGACCTGGCCGAGGAAGGCTCGGTGCCTGCGGTGTTTGCCGAGTCCGCCGACCCGAACCGCCTCGTTCCGCTCGTCACGACGCCGGAGAAGTTCGTGATCGCTGTCGCCGGCGACCCGAACCGCGCGAACGCGTTTGTGATGAGCCACGACGGCCCCCACGGTGACTGGACATCGAAGCGCATCGATCGATCGCACAGTGATGACCTCGTCTGCCGAGTCGACAACCGCGAGGCGTGTTCGTGAGGCGTGTTCGTGAGCAATCGGCGTCAGCCCGACCCCGTGGTTGCTTCGGCGCGTAACTGCTCGCGCAGTTCCCGCTTGACGACCTTGCCGTAGTTGTTGGTCGGCAGGAAATCCACGATCCGGTAGTCCTTGGGCCGCTTGAATCGGGCGATGTGCTCCAGGCAGATCCGATCCAGGTCAGCGACAGACGGCGCATCGGCACCCTCGGCGGGCACCACGAAGGCCACCACCGCCTCGCCCCACTCTGGATCGGGGCGCCCGACGACCGCAGCAGCCCGCACGCCGGGATGGCGCAGCAAGGCCTCTTCGACCTCACGGGGGTAGATGTTCATGCCGCCGCTGATGATCAGGTCCTTGGAGCGGTCGCGCAGCGTCAGGTAACCGGAGGCATCGAAGCTGCCGACGTCACCGGTGTGCAGCCAACCGCTGCGCAGCGCTTCCGCGCTCGCCTCGGGTTCGTTCCAGTAGCCGGGCATCACCACGTCGCCACGAACCACGACTTCACCGATCTCGCCCGTGGGGAGCTCCCGTCCGTCGTCGTCGACGACGCGTACCTCGACATCGGTACGGGGCAGGCCGACGCTCTGCATGCGGTCCCGCCAGGCGGGGTGGTCTTTGTCGGCGTGGTCCGCTTTCGACAACGCGGTGATGGTCATCGGGGTTTCGCCCTGACCGTAGATCTGGGCCAGCCGCGGGCCGAAGACGGCGAGGGCCTCCTCGAGGTCGGCGAGGTACATCGGCGCGCCGCCGTAGATGATCGTCTTCAGGTGTGACAGGTCGGCGCTGGTGACGGCCGGGTCGCCGGTGAGTCGTTTCACCATGGTGGGCGCTGCGAAGAACGTCATACCGGGCCAGCGCTGCAGCAGGGCTGCGATCTCTTCGCCGTCCACGCCGCCGGATTGCGGCACCACGCTCACCGCACCACGAGCCACGTGAGGAAGTCCGTAGAGCCCCGAACCGTGCGAGATCGGCGCTGCGTGGAGGATGCTGTCCTGCGGCGCGACATGGTCGATATCCGCGAAGTAGCTGAGGGTCATCGTCACCAGGTTGCGATGGGTCAGCGTGGCACCTTTCGGCCGACCCGTGGTGCCACTCGTGTAGAACAGCCATGCCGGTTCGTGCGGCTGCCGGTCGACCATCGGTGCCGGTGCTGCTGCAGTGAGCCGGTCCCAACGTTCGCCCGGAGCGAGCATGGCTGCCTGCAGGGAGGCGACGGCGCCGACCAGTGGCTCGACGTCGTCGGCGTGGTCGGTGTCCGTGATCACGACGGCAGCCTCACTGTGCTCGAGGATGTAGGCGATCTCGTCACGGTGGAGGCGGGCGTTGACCGGAACGACCACCAGGCCGGCGTGCCAAATTGCGAACATCGCCTCCAGGTACTCGGGCCGGTTGCGCATCACGATCGCGACTCGGTCGCCGGGTGAGAGGCCGAATTCGTCGCGCAGGCCGGCGGCCAAGCTCGCCGTCCGGGCCGCGAACTCCGCCCACGTCGAGTGGACGCGTTCGCCCTCGGCCAACGCCGGGTCCGCGGGTCGACTGCGACCGTGGCGTTCCACCCAGACGGCGGGATTCACGGAGCGCTCGGGTCCTCGAAAGAACCCACCTCGAGGGGAGCACGGGTCCGGCGCAACACGCGGCAGAATGTAGCACCGGTGGTCTCCGACCAC
>JAYTSB010000203.1:0-12135 GCA_043745825.1 Actinomycetota bacterium
ACGTGGTCACCAAGATCCCGCGCTGGGCCTTCGAGAAGCTGCCCGGGACGAGCGGAATCCTGGGCACCCAGATGCAGAGCGTCGGGGAGGCGATGTCCATCGGTCGGACCTTCCCGGAGAGCCTGCAGAAGGGCCTCCGGTCGCTGGAGCAGGGTCGCCTCGGCCTCAACTGCGACCCGGCCGAGGCCCAGTACGCGAACCTGTCCGATGCGGCTCTGTTGGCGGCGGTGGGCATCCCCACGCCGGAGAGGATCTTCCAGATCGGTGACTTGCTCCGCCGCGGCGTGTCGATCGAGCGCATCCACGACGCGTGTCGCGTCGACCCGTGGTTCCTCGATCAGATGAGCATGATCACCGAAGAGCGGGCCGAGCTGTGGAGTGTCGGCAGCGCAACGGCGATGACGCGCGCCGGATGGCGGCGGGCCAAGCGGCTCGGCTTCAGCGACGGCCAGCTCGCCTACCTGTGGGGCATGGCTGAGTCGGCCGTGCGCGGTGCCCGCGAGGCAGCCGGTGTGTTCCCGACCTACAAGACGGTGGACACCTGCGCGGCTGAGTTCGCAGCCAAGACGCCCTACCACTACTGCACCTACGAGGACGAGGACGAGGTCCAGCCGTCCACCCGAAACAAGGTGATCATCCTCGGCTCCGGCCCGAACCGGATCGGACAGGGGATCGAGTTCGACTACTGCTGCGTACACGCGTCGTTCAGCCTGCGCGACGCGGGATTCGAGACCGTGATGGTGAACTGCAACCCCGAGACGGTCAGCACCGACTACGACACCAGCGACCGCCTGTACTTCGAGCCGCTGACACAGGAGGACGTACTCAACGTCATCGCCGCCGAGACAGCGTCCAGTGGCGGCACACCACCGAAGGTGATCGTGTCGCTCGGCGGACAGACGCCGCTCAAGCTCGCCGGGCTGCTGCCCGTGGGGCTCATCGCCGGCACCTCCCCGGCATCGATCGATCTCGCCGAGGACCGCGAGAAATGGGCCACGCTGTGCCAGAGCCTGCGCATTCCTCAGCCGCCAGGCGGCACGGCGCTCGACCTCGAGCAGGCGCTGCAGATCGTCGACCAGGTCGGCTTCCCCGTACTCGTGCGCCCGAGCTACGTGCTCGGCGGCCGCGGCATGCAGATCGTCCACGATCGCAACCACCTCGCGCGGGCGATGGCCGAGCTCACCGGCTTCGGCAGCCTCGGCAAGGAGGGTGGCCTGTCGGCTGAACGCCCGGTGCTGGTCGACCGGTTCCTGGAGGATGCCACAGAGGTCGACGTGGACGCCGTGCGTGACCACACCGGTGAGGTGCTCATCGGTGGCGTGATGGAGCACGTCGAAGAAGCCGGCGTGCACAGCGGTGATTCGGCCTGTGCGATCCCGCCGCAGACGCTGCCCGGTTGGGTGGTGGAGGTCATCGAGTCGTACACGAAGTCGATCGCCGCAGCGCTCGACGTGCGTGGCCTCATCAACGTGCAGTACGCCGTGCTCGGCACCACGGTCTATGTCATCGAGGCCAACCCTCGGGCCAGTCGCACGGTGCCGTTCGTGGCCAAGGCCACCGGTGTCCCACTCGCCAAGGTGGCCACCCGGGTGATGCTCGGCGCCACGCTCGCCGAACTGCGCGCCGAGGGCCTGCTCGTGCCGCCCGTGGACAACGGCCACGTCAGCGTCAAAGAGGCCGTACTGCCGTTCAGCCGGTTCCCCGAGGTGGACACCGCGCTCGGGCCGGAGATGCGGTCCACGGGCGAGGTCATGGGCATCGACCGCACCTTCGGACGAGCGTTCTTCAAGGCCGAGCTGGCCGCCGGCACGCTGCTGCCGACGTCCGGCACCGTGTTCCTGTCACTGGCCGACGGCGACAAGCCGGCCGGCATCGTCGTGGCCAAGCGGCTGCGCGAGCTCGGCCTCGGCATCGCCGCCACCGTCGGCACCGCCGCCTACCTGGCGCGCTTCGGCCTTCCGGTCGACCAAGTGGTCGGCAAGGTGAGCGAAGGCGCAGAGATCACCGCCGTTGACCTGATCGCCGACGGCAAGGTCAGCTTTGTGATCAACACGCCCCAGGGTCGCGGCGGCCGCACCGATGGCGAGCGCATCCGCAAGGCGGCAAACGTGCACCAGGTCAGTTCGGTCACCACGGTCGAGGCCGGCCTCGCCGCCGTTCAAGGCCTGGCCGAGCAGGCCAGCGACCCGATCCAGGTGCGCAGCCTCCAGGAGTACCATGCCCGTTGATGGGCCCGTTGATGGGCCCGTTGATGGGCCCGCTGATGGGCCCGCTGATGGGCGCTCTGCCGGGCGCTCGGCCACCTTCGGTGCCCAGCTGGTGGACACAGTCGTGTCCGTCGGGTCGGTGTCGCTGTTGAACCCGGTGATGACGGCGTCTGGCACAGCCGGCCACGGCACAGAGCTCGCGCCCTACGGTGATCTCGCCGCACTCGGGGCCTTTGTCGCAAAGTCGCTGGCCGCCTATCCGTGGGCCGGCAACCCGGCCCCGCGCGTGCATCCCACCAGCCAGGGAATGATCAATGCGGTCGGGCTCCAGGGCCCGGGCGTCACGGCCTGGCGGCGTGACGACCTGCCCGGTCTGAAGGTCGCACGGGCGAGGGTCGTGGCCAGCATCTGGGGCCGGACACCGGCCGACTACGCCCTGGCCGCCGAGCAGCTCGCCGGCGCCGGTGCGGAGGTGATCGCCGTCGAGGTCAACCTGTCGTGCCCCAACCTTGAGGGCCGCCGGGGCATCTTCGCCCACGACGCACCCCTCAGTGCCGAGGTCGTGGCTGCGGTCGCCGCAGCCTGCGGCCGGCCGGTGTGGGCCAAGCTCAGCCCGAACACCGACCGGGTCGTCGAGGTTGCCGAGGCGGTGGCGGGCGCGGGCGCAGAGGCCGTCACGTTGATCAACACCCTGCTCGGCATGGTGATCGACCCCCACACGCGGCGGCCAGCGCTCGGCAACGGTGGCGGGGGACTGTCCGGTCGAGCGATCCACCCGGTGGCGGTCCGCACCGTGCACGATGTGCACCAGGCCCTTCCGGAGCTGGCGATCATCGGCGTGGGTGGTGTGGCCGACGGTTGGGATGCCATCGAGTTGATGCTCGCCGGCGCATCTGCCGTGCAGGTGGGCACCGCCACCTTCGCCGATCCACGGGCCCCGTGGCGGGTGCTCGCAGGCATGCTGGACTGGGCCGCACGGGAGGATATCAGCTCCTTGCGCGAGCTGACCGGCGCCCTCTGGTGACCCCTGTCGCCCGCCGCGAACTGGGGTGATCCCCAAAGGACCAGGGTGTTGGGCCTAGAATGAAGACATGGCAACACCTCCCGCACTCACTCCGGAACAACGCGCCAATGCACTGGCCAAAGCCGCTGAAGCACGCGCCGCTCGCGCCGAGTTCAAGACCAAGCTCAAACTCGGATCCGTCTCCCTCGCCGAGGCGCTGGCGTCCACCGACTCCACCGTCGGCAAGCTCAAGGTCGTCTCGCTGCTTGAATCGCTCCCGGGCGTCGGCAAGGTCAAGGCTCGAAAGGTCATGGAGGAGATCGGCATCGCCGACAACCGCCGTGTCCAGGGCTTGGGTGCTCAGCAGAAGCACTCGCTGCTCGACCAACTCGGCAAGTAATGCCTGGGCGGCTCTCGACACAGGGCGAGCCGCTCATCATCCAGCTCATGGCCCCGCTCGTCATTGTGGTGTCCGGTCCCGGTGGCGTCGGGAAGGGCACGATCGTCAAGGCGCTGGTCGAGCGCGACCCGCAGCTCTGGCTCAGCCGCAGCTGGACGACCCGTGACCAGCGGGTCGGCGAGTCCGACGCCGCATACGTGTTCGTCGACCGGGCCTCGTTCGAGGCCCGGATCGACGCGGGCGGGTTCCTGGAGTGGACCGAGTTCCTCGGCAACTATTACGGCACCCCGAACCCGGAGATCACCGATGGACGCGACGTCGTGCTCGAGATCGAGGTCGACGGCGCCCAGCAGGTCAAGGCGATCCAGCCGGCCGCGATTCTGATCTTCGTCCTGCCGCCCTCTCGTGCCGAGCAGGAGCGCCGTCTGCGCGGTCGCGGCGACGAGGACCACAAGGTGGCCGAACGCCTGGCCAAGGCCGAGCACGAGGAGCCGATCGGGATGGACCTGGCCGACTACGTGGTGGTCAATGACGATCTCGAAGCCACCATCGACGAGATGCTCGCCATCGTGCACCGGTGTCGAACCGCCCCCACGCCGGGCTGAACCCATCCGAGGCAACCCGGAGCCCAGCCGCTAGGCTTGCCCGGCTACTGATCCAGGAGATTGCACCATGGCGCGCACGAACGACACGATGATGAACCCGCCGATCGAGGAACTGCTCGGTCGCGTCGACTCCAAGTTCAGCCTGGTCACCCTCGCCGCCCGTCGGGCCCGCCAGATCAACTCGTACTTCAACCAGCTCGGCGAGAGCCTCGGCGGTATGGTGCCCCCGCAGGTGTCGTCGGTGGCCCGCAAGCCGTTGAGCATCGGCTTCGAGGAGATCGCGGCGGACAAGATCATCGGGGTCGATATCGTCCGTGCCGAGGAAGTACCCGCCGAGGCTGACGCCGCCGTCTGAGCGGACGTCGAACCGGCGTCCGGGCCATGTCCGCCGTCCACGGCAAGACCATCGTCGTCGGCGTCACCGGTGGCATCGCCGCGTACAAGGCGGTCGAGGTCTGCCGGCGCCTGGTTGACGCGGGAGCCCATGTCATCCCGGTGATGACCGAAGGCGCCGAGCACTTCATCGGCCGCACCACGCTGTCGGCGCTGTGCAGCGAGCCCGTCCAGACCAGCCTGTGGGACGAGGCCTCGCCCATCCCGCACACCCGGCTCGGGCAGCGGGCGCACCTGATCGTGGTGGTGCCGGCCACGGCACGCCTGATCGCTGCCTACACGATGGGGCTGAGCACCGACCTGTTGACGAACACCCTGCTTGCCACCCGCGCTCCCGTGGTGGTCTGCCCGGCGATGCACACCGAGATGTGGGAGCACCCCGCCGTGCAGGACAACCTCGCTGTGCTGACCCGCCGGGGCGTCACGGTGGTAGAGCCGGACGAGGGCCGCCTCGCCGGTGGCGACACCGGCAAGGGCCGCCTCGCTGCCCCGGAGCGCATTGTCGCCGCAATCGAGCGTGTGCTCGGGCCGGGAGACCTCGCCGGCGTCGACGTGGTGGTCACTGCTGGCGGCACGCGCGAGCCCATCGACGCCGTACGGGTCATTGCCAACCGCAGCAGCGGCAAGCAGGGCTACGCGATCGCTGCCGGCGCGGCCGGTCGGGGGGCCCGGGTGACGCTGATCTCGACGGTGCAGTTGCCAACGCCCGTGGGCGTGGCGCTGGTGGCGGTGGAGACTGCAGCCGAGATGCAGGCCGCCGTGGAGCGTGCGGCCGAGACCGCGAACGTGGTGGTGATGGCCGCCGCAGTGGCCGACTTCCGACCCGTGACCAGCGCCCCGAACAAGATCAAAAAGGACGGTGGCGTTCCGCAGATCGTGCTGGAGCCCACGCCGGACATCCTCGCCGGGCTCGGCCGGTCCAAACGCCGCGGTCAGGTTCTGGTCGGCTTCGCCGCCGAGACCGACGATCTAATCGCCAACGCCGACGCCAAGCTGCGCCGCAAGAACCTCGATCTCATGGTGGCCAACGACGTGAGTGCTGTGGGAGTGGGCTTCCAACACGACACCAACGCCGTATGCTTGATGCGCCCCGATGCACCGATGATCTCCATCGGTCTCACCGACAAGCATGCCGTGGCTCGTGCGGTCCTCGATGTCATCGTCGAGATCCGCTCAGCGAATCCCACCGACGACCAGTGATGTTCGCCGGCGCGTGACCCCCTCATCATCAACCCCACCGACCCAGCAACGGAGCCATGCAGTGAGCAAGTGGACCTTCACCAGTGAGAGCGTGACCGAGGGTCACCCGGACAAGATGGCCGATCAGGTCAGCGATGCCGTCCTCGATTCGATCCTCCGAGTCGACCCCGATGGGCGCGTCGCCTGCGAAACGCTGCTCACCACCGGTCTGTGCGTGGTTGCCGGTGAGATCACCACGAGCGAGTACGTCGACATCCCCAAGATCGCCCGTGGCGTCATCAACGACATCGGCTACAACAACGCGCTGTACGGCTTCGACGGCAACACGTGCGGCGTCATCGTCAGCATCGACGAGCAGAGCCCGGACATCGCCCAAGGCGTGGACAAGAGCGAAGAGCTTCGCGGCGGCAAGGCCGGCGAGGACACCATCAACGCCCAGGGTGCGGGCGACCAGGGCATGATGTTCGGCTACGCCTGTGATGAGACGCCCGATCTCATGCCGCTGCCGATCTGGCTGGCCCACCGCCTGGCCGAGCGCTTGACCGAGGTCCGCAAGTCCGGCGCCGTGCCGTACCTTCGTCCCGATGGCAAGACCCAGGTGACGTTCGACTACGAAGATGGCCGCCCCGTGGCGCTGCGCGCCGTGCTGATCAGTACGCAGCACCAAGAGGGCATCGACCGTGACACGGTTATCCGCCCCGACCTCATCGAACAGGTCATCCAGCCGGTCGTGCCCGAGCAGTTCGCCGACCACGACTACAGCGTGCACGTGAACCCCACGGGCGTGTTCGTCGTCGGCGGTCCGCAGGGTGACACCGGCCTCACCGGACGCAAGATCATCGTCGACACCTACGGCGGGATGGGCCGTCACGGTGGCGGTGCGTTCAGTGGCAAGGACCCGAGCACGGTCGACCGCTCCGCTGCTTACGCCGCACGCTGGGTGGCCAAACACGTCGTTGCGTCCGGCGCCGCCACTCGGTGCGAGGTGCAGGTCGCGTACGCCATCGGTATGGCCCAGCCGATCAGCATCCTCGTCGAGACTTTCGGTACCAACACCGTCGACCCGCTGGTGATCGAGCAGGCCGTGCGGAACGTGTTCGACCTCCGCCCGGCGGCCATCGTGCGCGACCTCGACCTCAAGCGGCCCATTTTCCGCAAGACGGCGGCCTATGGCCACTTCGGCCGCAACCTGCCCGACTTCACATGGGAGCACGTCAGCCGCCTGGCCGACTTCAAGGCTGCGATCGGCGCCTGACACCGTGACAGATCCGTCGCGATCGGCGGACCTGCCCGGTCCGCTGGTCGTGCGGGTCGCCCCGGACCTCACCGGCCTCGACCGGCAGTTCGACTACGTGGTGCCCGAGCCACTGCGCGATCGAGCCCACCTCGGTTCGCTCGTCCGGGTCACCCTCAACGGCCGCCGCGTGGGCGGGTGGATCGTGGGCTTTGGCGCAACGGACCCCGGCCGCGATCCCACCACGCTGTTGCCGATCAACAAGATCACCGGCGTTGGTCCGGGCGCCGACATCATCGATCTCGCCGAATGGGCGGTGACCCGGTTCGCCGGCCGGACTCGCGCGTTCATGGTGGCGGCATCGCCCCACGTTGCCGTGCTGCAACCGCCCGCGCCGGCCCATGGGGGACCTGTACCCGAACCAACGGATGCGGGAGCCAACCGGTTGCTCGCCAACGGCGGCGGGGTGCTGCGCCACCCCCCGGCGGCCGATGTGCTGCCCGTGGTACTGGCGGCGTGCCGTCTCGGGCCGACACTCGTGGTCACGCCGGCGGTCGCCCAGGCTCGACTGCTGGCCACCCGCCTGCGACGCGCGGGCCGCACCACTGCGTTGCTGCCCCAGGAGTGGGCTGCGGCCGCCGGGGGCGTGGATGTGGTGATCGGGGCCCGGGCCGCAGCGTGGGGACCGTGTCGTGACCTCGCCGCGATCGTGGTCCTCGACGAGCACGACGAGGCCCTCCAGGAAGAGCGTCAGCCCACATGGCACGCCCGAGACGTAGTGGCGGAGCGGGCGCGGCGCGCTGATGTGCCGGTGATGCTCGTCTCGCCGTGCCCGAGCGTGACGGCCGTGGCCTCCGTGGACGGCGAACACTTCGTCCGCCCGTCGGTGAGCGCCGAGCGTGCCGGCTGGCCGATCGTGGAGATCGTCGATCGCACGCGCGACGAGCCGTGGCAGAAGAGCCTGGCCACCTCCGCCCTGATCCGCCAACTCCGCGACCCCGACCGGGTGGTGCTGTGCGTGATCAACACCACCGGGCGAGCTCGGTTGCTGGCCTGCCGGCGATGTCGCTCGATCCAACGCTGCGAGCACTGCGAAGCCGCGGTGCACCAACGCGACGACCAGCACTTCGAGTGCGCACGCTGCGGCACCGTGCGGCCACCGGTGTGCCAATCCTGTGGTGCTGGCGCGTTTGCGGCCCTGAAGGTGGGGGTCACCCGCCTGCGCGAGGAGCTGGAGGCCGCTGCCGGGCGGCAGGTGGTGGCCGTCACCGGCAAGGACAGCGATACCGAGCCGGTGCCCGCAGCGGGTGTCTATGTCGGCACGGAGGCGGTGCTGCACCGGCTGCGTCACGCCGACACCGTCGTGTTCCTCGACTTCGATGCCGAGCTGCTGGCACCGCGTTATCGCGCCACGGAACAGGCACTCACCCTGATTGCTCGCGCAGCGCGTCTGGTGGGTGGCCGGGCCGGTGGCGGACGAATCCTCGTGCAGACCTTTCTGCCCAGGCACGAGGTGCTCGATGCCGTGCTGCACGCCGATCCGGGCCGCCTGGTGGGCAAGGAGCTCGACCGTCGCCGTGCCCTGGGGTTCCCGCCGGCCGGCGCGCTCGCCGTGGTGAGCGGCGCCGGTGCCGAGGAGTTTGCGAGCGGTCTGGCGATCGGCGGAGTGCGCTCGGCCGCAACGCTCGACGGCCGAGTGCTGCTCCGCGCCCCCGACTGGGACGTGCTCGGCGGCACCATCGCCGTCACCCCGCGCCCGAAGGGCAGCCGCCTGCGCATCGAGATCGATCCGCCCCGTCTCTGAGCCGACCAGCGAGTGCGCTCAGGCGAGCGTTGTGCGCAGGAGGCGATACCCCTTGGCGGAGCCGATCCGCTCGGTGGGCAGGCCCTGCGCGTTGAGCCAGGTGAGCAACGAATCCGAGCCGAGGTGCTTCTGGACCACCATCACCGCGGCGCCTGTCGGCGTGAGGCGAGGGAGCCAGCGCAGCAGCATCTCGTGCATCGCCGCCTTGCCGATGTGGACCGGCGGGTTGCTCCAGATCGCCTCGAACCGGATCAGGGCGTCCACCTCGTCGGGGGTGCACGCCGTGATGTTGGTGACGTGGTTGGCGCGCGCGTTCTCGCGGGTCAACTGCAGGGCGCGGTTGTTGACATCCGCCGCCCAGACGGTGGCTCTCGGCGAGCGGCGGGCCATCGTGATCGCGATCGGCCCGGCACCGCAGCCGAGGTCGAGGAAGTGGCCGGTGTCGGGCAGCGGTGGCGCCTTGAGCAGCAACACTCGAGTGCCGAGGTCGAGCGCGCCGTGGCTGAAGACACCTCGGTCGGTGGTGAGCCGCATCGTCCCCTCCGCCATCGCGACGGCAAACGTGGTGGGCTGGCTCGCCGATTGCGGGTCGGGTGTGAAGTACTGCTCGTCGCTCATCTGTCTGGCTCGCTTCTCGCCTGGTTCGAGGCTGGCTGGGTAGCCTTGCAGTGTGGCGTATGAAATCCGCACCTACGGCGACCCGGTCCTGAAAACCCCAGCGGCGGTGGTGACGGACATCGATGGCAAGGTCGCGCGTCTTGTCGACGAGATGTTCGACACGCTGTATGCCAGCGACAGCGGCATCGGGCTCGCCGCGCCACAGATCGGCGTGCAGAAGCAGATCTTCGTCTGGGAGATCGACGACGAGCCGATGGTCATCATCAACCCGGAGATCGTCGAGAGCAGCGGCGAGTGGGTGTATGACGAAGGCTGCCTGAGCATCCCCGGGCTCTACGTGGAGATGCTGCGCCCGAACCAGGTGCTGATGCGCGGTCGCACGATGGACGGCAACGAGATCGAGATCGAGGCCGATGAGCTGATGGGCCGCCTCTTCCAGCACGAGCTTGACCACTTGCAGGGCGTGCTCATGTTCGACCGGATGTCACCCGATCAGCGCAAGGCAGCGCTCGCCGAGTACCGCCAGATTCTCGACGACCAGGCCAAGGCCGCGCAGGTCAAGCCGCGCCGGCTGCGGCTTTCGTGACCGCACTCGCACCGCTGCCCGAGGGACCCCCGCGACGGCTCGTCTATCTCGGCACTCCGTCCATGGCCGTGCCACCGCTGGAAGCGTTGGTAGCGGCGGGTTTCGAGATCGCGCTCGTGGTGACCCGCGCGGACAAGCGCCGTGGTCGCGGCAGCGAACTGTCACCGAGCCCGGTGAAGGCGGCGGCAGAGCGGTTGGGTTTGCCCGTCAGTCACCAGGTTGCGGATGCGTTGGACACTGGAGCCGACCTCGGTGTGGTGGTGGCGTTCGGCCAGCTGATCAAGCCGCCCGTGCTGGAGCGCATGGCGATGGTCAACCTGCACTTCTCGCTGCTGCCGCGTTGGCGCGGCGCGGCCCCCGTGGAGCGCGCGATCCTGGCCGGTGACACCGTCACCGGCGTGTGCCTGATGCGGCTCGACGTGGGTCTCGACACCGGCGACGTGCTCGACCGCATCGAGGTGCCCATCGGCGCCCACCAGTCTGCGGACGAGCTGCGCCGGGCTCTCGTGGACGTGGCGTGCGGGCAGGTCGTCGAGAACCTGCGCCGGGGCCTGGGTGCCGGTGTGCCGCAGCAGGGTGAGGCCACCTACGCCGCCAAGCTCGATGCCGCCGAGTTCGAGATCTCCTGGAATCGGCCGGCGAATGAAGTCGGCCGCCTGGTGCGCCTCGGCCTGGCCTGGACCACCTTCCGGGGCAAGCGCCTGAAGGTGCATGCTGCGTCCGTCGCAATGCAGACAGGGGCGGCAGGAACGTTCCTGGATGCACTCACGGTCGCCTGCTGGCAGGACGCGCTGGTGCTTGAACGCGTGCAGCCGGAGGGCAAGCCGGTGATGGCCGCAGCGGCGTGGGCCAATGGCGCCCACCCGCACGTGGGTGAGCCGATCGGCGCGCCGGTGCGCAGCTCGTGAACCAGCGCCGCCGCGACGCTCGCCCCGACTCCCGTCCCAGCGCTCGTGGCCGGGGTGGGGGGCCACGTCCGGCTCGCGAGAGCGCGCGGCAGGTGGCACTCGCCGCGCTGCTGCGCATCGACCACGAGGGCGCGTACGCGAACCTGGTGCTGCCGTGGATGCTCGGGCGCAGCGGCCTCAGCGAGCAGGACCGCCGCTTCGTGACCGAACTGGTCTACGGCGCGACCCGCATGCGCCGCGCCTGTGAGGCATTGGTGGCGCGGTTCGTGGTGACCGAACCCGATCCGGAGGTGCGCACGCTGTTGCGCCTCGGTGCCTACCAGCTGGCCTTCGCCGGCGTGGCACCTCATGCCGCAGTGGGCGAGACCGTGGAGCTGGCCCACCCGAAGGTGCGCGGCTTCGTCAACGCCGTGTTGCGCAAGGTGGCCAACACGCCGATGATCTGGACCGACGACGCCGAGCGTCTCAGCTACCCGGACTGGATTGTTGAGCGGTTCGTGGCCGAGCTGGGCAAGTTCGAAGGGCATGCCGCGCTGGAGTGCATGAACGAGGCGCCACAGGTGAGCATGCGCGACGACGGGTACATCCAGGATCGTGGTTCGCAGTGGGTTGCCGATCTTGTGGAGGCCGCCGTGGGGGAGCGGATCCTCGACCTGTGCGCGGCCCCCGGCGGCAAGGCCACGGCCATGGCGAGCACCGGTGCGTTCGTCATCGCCAACGACCTGCAATCCCATCGGGCTGCGCTCGTGGTCGACAACGCCCATCGTCTCGGCCAGCATGTACCCGTGGTGGTGGCCGACGGCACGGCGCCGCCGTTCGCCGAAGCGAGCTTCGACCGCGTGCTCATCGATGCACCGTGCAGCGGGCTCGGCTCGTTGCGGCGCCGACCCGACGCCCGCTGGCGCATCACCCGTGAGGACATCGACCATCTCGCCGGCATCCAGGCGGCGATGCTGCGCGCCGCTGCGCCGCTCGTGCGTCCGGGCGGCACGTTGGTCTACAGCGTCTGCACCATCACTGCGGCCGAGTCGATCGACCACGCCACGCCCGATGGCTTCGACTTCGTGACCGATGCCCCCGCCGACCCCTGGCAAGCGTTCGGGCAGGGTTTCCGGCTCCTGCCCCAGGATGCCGACACCGATGGCATGGTGATCATTCGCTACCGTGCCCGGTGATG
>JAYTSB010000204.1:0-7023 GCA_043745825.1 Actinomycetota bacterium
GTACCCGCCAGCCCATGTACTTCAGGATCTCGAGCTGGGCAATCACCGACGCAGCGCCCTGCCGAACGAGCGGATCAGCAGCGGCACCGGCTCGGTGGACGAGATCGATGATGTCCTGCGTGGTGGTGGCGGCGTTGCCGCCGATCAGGGTGCGCTCGGACGTCAGCGTGGTCATCGTGACGCCCCAGCCGCGGTTGACCTCACCCACGATGTTCGCGGCCGGGATGCGCACATCGTCGAAGAAGACCTCGTTGAAGTGGGCGATGCCGGTGATCTGACGCAGCGGACGGATCTCGATGCCCGGCGTGCGCATGTCCACCAGGAAGTAGGTGATGCCCTGGTGTTTGGGCACGTCGACGTCGGTGCGCGTCAGCAGGATTCCCCAGTCGCAGTAATGCGCGCTGGAGGTCCACACCTTCTGTCCGTTGACCACGAACTCCTCGCCGTCGCGAACCGCCTTCGTGCTGAGCGCGGCGAGGTCTGATCCTGCGCCGGGCTCGCTGAACAGCTGGCACCAGAGTTCGTCACCGCGCAGCATCGGCCCGAGGAAGCGCTGGTTCTGCTCTGGTGTGCCGTGGGCGATCAACGTCGGGCCGGCCATGCCGATACCCTGCGCGAACACGCCGGGTGCGGCATCGAACTTGGCCAGCTCCTGGTTCCAGATCATTTGGTGGACGGAGGTGCCACCGCGCCCGCCGTACTCTTTCGGCCAGGTGATGCCCGCCCAGCCGTGCTCGTACAGGGTGGCCTGCCACTGCTGCGCCTCGCGCACGTGGTTCTGCTCCTCTTCCGAGCCGGCCACGATCTGCATCGTGTTGGTCGTCCCGCCGCCGGAGCTCTTGGGTTTGGCGTGCTCGCTGAGCCAGGCACGCGCTTCGGCACGGAATGCAGCTTCCTCCGGCGTGTCGTCGAAATCCATGTGTCCGGTACGTCCTACAGCATCGTGCCGCGGGCGGACTTCAGCAGCGCCTCGTTCGGGTTGTCGGGCAGCTGAGTGAGCGGCACATCCAGTTCCTCGACGGTGGGCCCGTGCTGAGCGGCGAGGTCGGCGAGCCGGGCGAGGTCGAAGCCGTACAGGTCTGCGGCGTTGCCACCGAGAATCTTGCGCATCTCATCGTGCGGCGTGCCGTGGAAGACCTGGCGCAGGTGCTCACGGGTGAACGGGTACGTACCCTCGTCGTGCGGGTAGTCGCTGCCCCACATGAATCGGTCGAGTCCGATGGTGGTGATGGCCGCCGCATCGTCCGGGCCGGGCTGACTGACGCCCACCCAGCAGTTCTGGGCGAAGTAGTCACTGGCCAGCCTCGGCAGCACCACATCCTTGGGGTACCGGATCTCCCCGGTGGCGCCGGTGTCGCGGATGCGCGCCATCACCTGGTCGAGACGGTCGAGAAGCGGCGGAATCCATGCGCCGCCGGTCTCAGTGATGACGAACTTCAGCTTGGGGAAGCGCTCGAACACGCCGGAGAGGATCATCTGCACGAGCGGGCGCTGCGAGTAGAACCCGACCTCGTTGATGTACAGCAGTTGGGCCACGGGGTATTTGCCATAGTCGGGCGCGCCGGTGCCGCCGTGCACGTTGATGGGCATCTCCAGCTCCTCGAGCAGGGCCCAGACGCGATCGAACTCAGGGTCGTAGATCGGCTTCAGCCACGTGACGTCGGGGGCGATGTTCGGCATCAGGACACCACCGCGCAGATCGTGCTCCTTGATCCAGTGGATGTCGGCGATGGTGTCGTCGAGCTCGTTGGTGAAGATCTGGCCGATGCCGGCCCGACGATGGGGTGCCTCGGCCACGAAGTCGGCCATCCACCGGTTGTGGGCGCGGATGCCCGCGAGGCGGTGCTGGTACTCGTCGGGCTTGGGCGGCTGGGCAAACAACACGAAGCTGGGGAAGAACGGGGGCACCGTGTTGGGGAAGATGACCTCGGCCACCACGCCGTCGGCCTCCATCTCGTTCCAACGCCGGGGGCTATCCCAGTTGCGCTCGCGCCGATCGTCCTTCAGGTCCTTGAACGGGTTGCGGTACTTGCCCCGCCAGGCGTCGAAGTCGTCGCGGAACGTGGGGTCGAGGTACTCGCGATACTGGGCGTGGCTGCCACCGGCGTGCGTGTCGGCCGTGATGATCGTGTAGTGATCAGTTGCGGTGCTCATGGGGCCACCATAACGCCTAGATTGGAACACGTTTCAGTTCTGCTGATGCATCAAGGGGGAACAGCAATGCCGATTCCGGCACAACGCGATCTCGAACAGACCAGGCGCGCCTTCAGCGCCTGGATCACGCGCCGGCTCGAGGAAGGCGGTCTCGGCGGGTCAGCGCCGGATCCGGTCACGGACGTGACCGTATCGGAGTTCAGCGCGCCCAGCGGGTCGGGCTTCTCGAACGAGACGCTGCTCGCCGATGTGCGCTGGAATGCTGCCGGCGACGAACGCAGCGACTCGTTGGTCGTGCGGATCGAGCCGTCCGGATACCGGGTGTTCCTCGAGGCCGACTTCGAGCTGCAGCACCGCATGCTCAGCCTGCTCGACCGCGAGACCAACGTCCCGGTGCCGCCCACGCTGTGGTTCGAGAGCGATCCCACCATCGTCGGGGCGCGCTTCTTCGTCATGCGGAGAATCGCCGGCCAGGCGCCCGCCGATGTGCCGCCGTATCTGACCGCTGGGTTCTTGTTCGACGCCACCGTCGAGCAGCGGCGCACACTGTGGCGCAACGCGATGGACGCGATGATCAAGGTCCACAGCGTGCCGCTGGAGAAGGTGGCGTTCTTGGCCAAGCCCGAGCTCGGCGCAACCGGATTCGATCAGGTCTTCGAGTACTGGAAGCGCTCGTACGAGTGGGCTGCGCGCGGGAAGGCCCAGCCCGTCGCCGACCATGCCTGGGAGTGGATGAACGCGAACATGCCGACCGAGCGCCCGACCTCCCTGTCGTGGGGCGATGCCCGCCTCGGCAACATGATGTTCGACGACTTCGAGGTCACCGGGGTGCTCGACTGGGAGATGCTGTCGCTCGGGGGTCCGTCGATGGACCTCGGCTGGTGGCTGTTCCTGGAGGACTTCCAGGCCTTCGGGGTGCAGCCGCTCCCGGGGATGGGCACCCGCGACGAGACGATCGCGTACTGGCAGGCGGGCACCGGCCAGACCGTGCACGATCTCCACTGGTACGAGGTCTTCGCGGGGTTCCGCTTCGCCGTCGTGATGATGCGGATCATGCAGATGTACACCGAGTGGGGCGTGATGCCTGATGAGGGCGTGGACCGCGAGATCGACAACCCCGTGACGCGGGTTCTGGCCGGCAAGCTCGGCATCAACCCGTTCTGAACCGGGCGATCACCCCTGCAGGCCGGCGTGGAGCCGCTCGACTGCCTCGATGTAGTCGTTGACGAGATCGAACATCACGTCGCGCACGGGGCGAACGCTGTTCATGCTGCCCACGATCTGACCCACCGGCACGAAGGCGATGTCCTTGCGGTGGCTGCGCGCGATGCGTGCGTTGGCTTCCGCGGTGAGGATGTTCTGCAGCGGCATGCCGAGCGGGCCCGGACCGTTCGGGTCGGCCCACGCATCGGTCCACGCCGAGCGCAACATGCGCGCCGGCTTGCCGGTGTAGCTCTTCGAGCGCACGGTGTCGCTGCTGGTGGCCTCCAGGTAGCGCTCGAGGTGCTCGGGTGCCGAGCTGCTCTCGGCCGTGGCCAACCAGATGGAACCGGTCCACACGCCCTGGGCGCCAAGGGCCATGCCCGCCGCGATCTGGCGCCCGCTGCCGATGCCTCCCGCCGCGAGCACCGGCGTACCCGGCACTGCGTCGACGACCTCGGGAACCAGCACCATCGTGGTGACCTCGCCCGTATGTCCGCCGGCCTCGTGACCCTGGGCGATGACGATGTCGACGCCGTTGTTGACATGGCGCACGGCATGCTGGGCCTTGCCGGCGAGGGCGGCCACCTTCACACCGGCCTCGTGCGAGCGGTCGATGATGTCCTTGGGCGGCGAACCCAGCGCGTTGGCGATCAGCGCGATCGGGTGGCCGAAGGCGATGTCGACATGGGCGCGCGCCACGCCTTCGGCCCAGCCCAGCACGCCGCCGGCGCGCTCGCCTTCCGGCAGCGGCGGGATGTCGAAGCGATCCATCAGCTCGTCCACGAAGCGACGGTGAGCATCGGGGATCATCGCTTGGATCTGGGCGAGCAGGGCCTCCGGATCAGAGCCCTCGACGCCCGCTGACGTGGCCGGCATCACGATGTCCACCCCGTACGGCTTGCCGCCGACATGCTCGTCGATCCACACCAACTCGGTCTCCAACTGGTCGGCGCTGAAGCCAACTGCGCCGAGCACGCCCATGCCACCGGCCTTGCTGACGGCGGCCACGACATCGCGGCAGTGGCTGAACGCAAAGATCGGATACTCGATGCCGAGCAGATCACACAGTTCCGTACGCATGGTTGCCCTCCGTTTTCCCCAAGAAAGTGAAACATGTTCTACTCTTGTGGTCGGTGCAACGCAAACTCCGGCTCAGCCAGGTCTCGATGGCCCGTCCTCATCCAGGCAGGTGTCATACCATGGGCCAGGCATGAGCCAACCCACCACGGTCCGACAGCACGCCCGCCGCGACGGCGCGATCCGCGCCGCGCAGGAGCTTGCCACAGCCGGCGGGTACGACGCCGTGCGCATGCGCGACGTGGCCCTGCACGCGGACATCGCCCTCGGCACCCTGTACCGCTACTTCGGATCGAAGGACCACCTCCTCGCCGCGACGATGGCGGTGTGGGCAGCTGACTTGCGCGACCGGGTCGAGGCGCGACCGCCGCAGGGCGACTCGCCGGTGGAGCAGGTGGTCGATGTCCTACGACGCGCGTCGCGTTCGTTCGAGAGCCAGCCACGCCTCGGCGAGGCGCTGGTCAAGGCGCTGGCCTCCCACGACCCCGGCGTGGCGGAGGCCAACGGCGAGGTCTCCGGCCACATCCGGGCCTTGCTGGAACCGCTGCTGGGCGCCCTGGACACCGAGACTCGCGACGGCATCATCGAGCTGATCGGCCAGGTCTGGCACTCCTCACTGATCGGGTGGGCGAACGGTCGGTTCCCCATCCACGACGTCGGTGTTCGCATGGAGAAAGCCGTGCATCTGATCCTGGAGCCTCGGTACGTGCCGCTCGCGATCGGGGAGTCATCGGCGTGACCGTCTGGTTGCGGGGTCTCGCGGAGCTGCTCGACGGATAACGTCGGACCAGCATGCCTTCCGCCTCGTTCGCCCCGTTCCGGTACCGGGCCTTCGTACTCGTGTGGCTCGGCGCAATGGTTTCGAACATCGGTACGTGGATGGAGACCACGGCCTTGAGCTACTACGTGGCAGACACGTCGAAGGCGTCGTGGTCGGGTGTGGTGGCGGCTGCCGGCTTCTTGCCGACCGCCCTGCTGAGCCCGATCGGCGGCGCCTGGGCCGATCGGTTCCGCCGCCGCAACGTGATGATCTGGACCAATTCGGGGTCGGCCCTCATCGCCGCAGCGATCGCGATCATCGTCGCCGCGGGCGATGCCTCACCCGGCATCCTCGCGCTGATGGCGCTGGCGGGCGGCTGCGCGAACGCCATCGGCTTCCCCTCGTTCCAAGCAACCCTGCCCGACCTCGTACCATCTGAGCACCTCGTCGCGGCGATCGGTTTGAGCAGCACGCAGTGGAACCTCGGTCGCATCCTTGGGCCGACGGCTGCGGGCATCGCGATCTGGGCCGGCGGCGTGCCGGCCGCGCTGTGGTGCAACGCAGCCAGCTTTCTTGCGGTGATTCTTGCGGTCGCATGTGCGGCGATCCCGCTCACCCCGCGCACGCGCCGGCCGATCCTGCAGGCGATCCGCGACTCCATCCACTTCGGTCGCACAAACCCGGCCGTGCGCTCGATGTTGCCGTTGATGTTCATGATCGCGCTCATCGGCGCGCCCTTCATCGGGTTCATCGCGCAGATGGCCACTCATGTGTTCCACACCGAGCAGTCGGGTACATCCCTGCTCGTCACCTCGCAGGGCATCGGCGCAGTGATCGCAGGCGCGTCGATGGGTGCGCTGACCCATCGCTTCGGCATGCGCCGCACCATGGTGGGCGCCGTGGTGTTCTTCGGGCCGGCCATCATCCTCTACGGTCTCGCCCCGCACATCGCCCTGTCGGCGGTGTGCGTCGCCCTTGCCGGCGGCGCGTACATGGCCTGCATCTCCAGCTTCTCCTCCATCACCCAACGATCGGCGCCACCGGAGCTGCGCGGCCGGGCCCTGTCGCTGAACAACTTCGTGCTCGGTTTCGCCTACCCGCTCGGGTTGTTCATCGAAGGTCCCCTCGCCGACGCCACGTCGCTGCGCGCCGTCACGGTGGGCACCGGGGTACTTACGATCACCATCCTCCTGATCGCCCGGGTTGTGCGTCCCCGGTTCACCGAACCGATCGCGCTCGCGATCAGCTAAGCAGCGCACACCAGCGGGACCGTCTGGTGGTCCGGCTGACGGCCGGTGCCGACACGGCCTTTAGGGTGCGGTCATGGACTTCGACATCCCGGCAGACATCCAGGAGACCCTCGACGCGCTCGACGACTTCATCGAGCGCGAGATCAAACCGCTTCAGGCAGAAGACGACAACGATCGCTTCTTCGATCATCGTCGCGAGTACTCGCGCACCGATTTCGAGGCCGGTGGTGTACCCACCGAGGACTGGGAGGCGCTGCTGCGCGAGATGCGCCGTCGCGCCGACGCGGCCGGCTGGCTGCGCCTTGCGCTGCCCGTGGAGTACGGCGGCCAGGGGGCCAGCAACCTGAAGATGGCCATCATCCGCGAGCATTTCGCAGCCAAGGGCCTCGGCCTGCACAACGATCTGCAGAACGAGTCCAGCATCGTCGGCAACTTCCCCACCGTGTTGATGATGCGCGACTTCGGCACGCCCGAGCAGATCGCCCACTGGATGCCCGGCTTCCTCGACGGCAGCCGCCGCCTGGCGTTCGGGCTCACCGAGCCCAACCACGGGAGTGACGCCACATACTTGGAGACCAC
>JAYTSB010000205.1:0-1981 GCA_043745825.1 Actinomycetota bacterium
CACTACATCATTGGTGTCGCGGTGAGCGCGGCGACCGGAACGTTGGACACGCCTGAGGCGATCAGGGCTTTCGTGGAGAAGCGCGCACCGCGCTTCCAGGGTCGCTGACACCCTCGCACGCCAACGGTTCACTAACGTGGCGGCCACGATGCGACGTGTGCGGTGGGTGTGCCTAGGCCTGTTGGCCGTGATCAGCTGGACCGGGCGTGCCTCGGCGACTCCGCCTACGGAGCCTGTGGATCCGGCCGCCCCGACCACCACGCTGGCCCCGACCACCACGCTGGCGCCCGGCGAATTGCCACCCGCACTGGTGCCGCTGGTAGTGGTTCCCACCGGTTGCGCAGTTCCCGCGCCGGCCACCGCGGTGTTCGTGGCGCAGTTGGCCTACACCGACGTGCCGCCGACTACGGCTCGGTTTCGGCTGGAGCGAGTGCTCGCCGGCAGTCTGGAAGGCTTCGTCAGCGGCCGCCTCGTCGATGTGTACTACGGCGACGAGACGCACTTCCTCACGATTGGCTCGCACTACATCATTGGTGTCGCGGTGAGCGCGGCGACCGGAACGTTGGTCAGCACTGTGCGCGAGGCGGCCCCGCTGTTTGGTGGCGATGCCGTCATTGGCGCCAACGACAGCGACGGCGATTGCCCGCGAGTGGAAGACCCTGTACGCACGCTGGGGGCCAACGGCGGGCCGGTGGATACCGGCGTGCTGACCCCGCTGAAGGGTCAGGGCGGTTCGTTGCTGTCGGCGGTGCTGCGGCCGTTTGCGGTGGCGTTTGCAATGCTGCTGCTGCTGGTGCTGGTGAAGCACATGATCTTCGCCGTCGGGCGTTCACTCCGTGACGTTTCGATTGCTCAGCCCGCACCCAAGAAGATGCGGCCGCGGCAGCACCAGCCGGCCTCACCCGCCCTCGACCAACCGAACCCGTAGCTCGTCACGCAGTGCCGACCAGTCCGGGATGTCGACCTGCTCGGCGGCACCTGACGGACGACACATCACCAGCACTCCGGCAGTGATGGGTTCGCCCAGTAGTTCCTCAAGCGCTAGTCCGTAGGCCGCCAGCTGAATGCCGTAGCGGGCGAGCCGTTGTGTGCGCTCTGGGCCGTCGGCGATCTGATCGGTCTTGTAGTCGACCACCACCAACCCTCGCTCGGGGTGGCGAACCAGGAGGTCGATGTAGCCCTCCACCACCGTGCCCGAGATCTGGGTGGCGACAAAGAGCTCTCGCCAATGCTCGCCTGCCTGACCCTGCGCCACGATGGGTGCCTGCAGCGCCGAGCGCGCCAATCGGTCGATGGTGCGCTCCAGGCCGATGACACCTTCGGCGGCGGCTTGGGCAGCGGCCAGGGCCGGGATGTTCGCGCCTGTGCGCAGGTCCGCAAACTGCAGCACCGCGTGCACGGCGCGGCCCACTGCGGTGCCGTAGCGCCCGCGCTGCCAGGGCGGCAGATCGAGGTCGACCGGGTCTTTCAGCAACCCGGGGTCACCTTCGGCTGGTGGCGCGGCAGGGGCGTGGGGTTGGGTCAGGCGGTCGGCGAGCGCGGTGGCGCTGAGGGCCGCCGGGCGACTTGCCGCGGCGAGGTCTGCCTGCCAGGTGGCGAACCACGTGCCCTCGTCGGCCCACGGCAGCTCACTGGCCGTTGCAGACCGTGCGGGCATCGTTGCGTCAGTGCGCACGAACACCCGATGCGTCGCGCCCTCGCTGGCTCTCGCCAGATCGTTGGCAGCTGAGCCATTCGACGTCTCGCCGCGGTGCAGTGAAACAACAAGATGGTCCATCGCCCGCGTGCAGGCGACATACAGCAACCGCTGCCGCTCGGCGACGCTCATCTGCTCGTCCACCGGGGCGAACTGGACATACGTGGGGTCCTCCTTCTCGCTGAGCGTCCACGTGCCGGGAGGCCACACCACGCGGCGGCCATGCACACCATGCGGCTTGGCGGTGAGGCCCGACACAATGGTGATGGGGAACTCCAAACCTTT
>JAYTSB010000206.1:0-3319 GCA_043745825.1 Actinomycetota bacterium
CCGCAGATCGCGCCGGCCCACCAGCACCATCGGCTGATTGGCGAGGCGCACCATTGCCTCGGCCAGACGCGCCACGTCGGCCACCAGCACCGGATGAGCGAGCTCGATCCGGCCACTCGGCGTGCGCAGGACTTCCGGCAGCCGCGGCTCGAGCGCGCCGAAATCGATGCCGTGCGGATGATCAATCAGCCGCTGGAGGCTGACGCCGTCGGGCACGGTGCCGAACCCGTCGCCGAATGGGCCGGTGCGCAGCATGAAGTCGAGCATCCGCTCCGGGCCGTCGTGGCCTGCGGACGAGAGGACGGCGAGGATCTCGTCCGGGTCGCGTCCGTTGATCGGCGAACTTGCATCGGCAACGGCGTGATGCACCAGAGACCCAACCGCCATGTCCGCGACGATCTCCGGATCGGCGTCGGCGTCGGAGCCCTGGAAGAGCAGTGCGAGCTTGGCGAGGATCTCCCACTCGTCGGGTTGCCCGTCAGCCAAGGCCAGCACCGGCGCGCTGTAGTTCGCGACGTTGCGCACCGCGAACTGCAAGAGGGCGATGTCGTAATGGCTGCGCTGCAGCGGCGACGGCGGAGGCAGGATCACGGTGGCGTGGCGGGTGGTCTCGTTGAGGTAGATGTCGACACTGACCATGAACTCCAGCTCGGCGAGCGCGGCATCGAGCTGCTCGGAGTTCGGCGTGGACAGCACCGGGTTGCCCGCCACCGTCACCAGACCGCGGATGCGCCCGTCGCCGTCACCGCCCGTGATCTCTTCGGCCAGGGCTGCAACGGGATACTCCCCCATGACCTCCGGATATGCACGCACCCGGGAGTGGCCGCGGCCGGTGCGAAAGGCCTTGCCGGTGCCCGACGCACCACGGGTGGTGGGCCCACCCGCTACCGGCATCGTGAACATCGCACCCCCGACACGGTCGAGGTTGCCGGTGAGGATGTTGACAGCGTCCACGAGCCACGATGCCGTGGTGCCGAACTCGGTCGTGGTGGTGCCGATGCGTCCGTAGACGGTGGCCGTGGGGGCAGAGGCCAACTCGTGGGCGATGCGGCGCACCACTGCCGGCTCCAATCCCACCGCCGGGGCGACGGCTTCTGGCGTGAACGGCGCCGAGAGCGTACGCAGCTCATCCATGCCGTTCAGCACGCCTGCCACGCGGGCGCCGGGATCGGCCAGGCCGTCCACGAACAAGACGTTGACGATCGCCATCAGCAGCAGCGCATCGGTGCCCGGGCGCACGGGCAGCCACTCGTCGGCTTCCTCCGCCGTGCGGCTGCGACGGGGATCCACCACCACGAGCTTGCCGCCGCGTGCCCGCATCGCCTCGATCCGGCCGGGGAAGTCCGGCGCCGTGCAGAGGCTGCCGTTCGAGGCGTAGGGATTGCCGCCGAGGATCATCAGGTAGTCGGTGCGGTCGAGGTCGGGTACCGGCACGCTGATCGCCGTGCCGAAGACGTAGGCCGCTGCCACCTGCCGGGGCATCTGGTCCACCGTGGACGCGCTGAAGTGCTGACGCGTACCGATCGATTGCGACAGCGTGCGGCCGAACGTGAGCGACGACAGGCTGTGCGCCGACGGGTTGCCCTGGTATGCAGCAAAGGCATCGCGGCCGTGGCGGTCGATGACCGCGTTGATCCCCTCGCGCACCATGCGCCACGCTTCATCCCACTCGACCTCGACATGCACGCCATTGCGCCGCACGAGCGGCTTGCGCAGCCGGTCCGGGTCGTCGTGCAGCTGCTTCAACGTGGAACCCTTCGGGCAGATGAACCCGTGGCTGAAGACATCGTCGCGATCGCCGCGGATACGGGTGACCGCGTCGCCCTTCACGGTGATCTCCAACCCGCAACCGGCTTCGCATAGCGGGCACGTCCGATACGCGGTGCGCACGGCGGCGGCGGCGGAGTCGGCTGCATTCGACGGGTTCTCGATCATCCTGGAAGTATCGCGCCGTGCAGCGCCTCCACCCCCCACCGGCCGCCCCGACGACCGTGGAGGACGTCTACGGCGGGACACGCCCAGTGACTGCCTCAGGACGGCCATGGATCGGTCTGTGCATGGTGGCGAGCATCGACGGCTCGACGTCGCTCGACGGCGTGTCTGCGGGCCTTTCCAGCGACGTTGACCGCGACGTGCTCCTCACCCTGCGCCGCGCCGCCGACCTCATCATCGTCGGTGCCGGCACCGTGCGCGCCGAGGACTACGGCATCCCCAACAAGCGCGGCCAACGCATCGGCGTGGTGAGCAACTCCGGCAACCTCGACCCGAACCTTGCGCTGTTCACCAGCGGAGCGGGGTTCCTCATCGTTCCCGAGGACGCACCGGACAACCCGATCGAGACGGTGCGTGCCGGCCTCGGCTCGGTGGACCTCGCTGCGGCGGTCACCCGCCTACCCGGCTCGCCACGGTTCGTGCAGGCCGAGGGCGGACCGACCTTGAACGGCTCGCTCGCTGCGGCCGACTTGGTCGACGAGCTCAACATCACCACCTCGCCGCAGGTCATCGGCGGGCGTGGCGAGCGGATCAACGCCGGTGCACCGGCGCTCAGCCGGCGCTTCGATCTGCTGGAGCTGTGCGAGGACGACGGGTTCGTGTTCGCCCGCTACGTACGGCACCGCCCGGACTGATCGGCTGCGGCTCAGATTCAGGAGGGAAGGGCGGCGCTGGACGCTTGCTGCTTCTGCAGTAGCTGCAGCTCCTCGACGAAGTCGGCGGCCTCATCGAAGTTCTTGTACACGCTGGCGAACCGCAGGTAGGCAACGGCGTCGAGCTCGCGCAGCCGATCGAGCACGACCACGCCCACCTGAGCGCTGGTCACCTCCGAGCCGGTCATGCGCACCTCATCCTCCACGGACTCAGCGATGGCCACCATCTGCTCGGCCGACACCGGCCGACCCTTGCATGCCGCGGCGATGCCAGACAGCACCTTGTTGCGGTCGAATGGTTCGCGGCCGCCGTGGGTCTTCACCACGGTCAGCGGCAGCTCTTCCAGTCGCTCGAATGTGGTGAAGCGGTGGCTGCACTGTGGGCAGAGCCGGCGGCGGCGAATGGCCGCACCTTCATCAGCCTCGCGCGAGTCGATGACCTTGGTGTCATCGGCACGACAAGAGGGGCAGTGCATGCCGCCACGATAGTCGCAATGTCAGAAAGACGTCACGGCAGCGTCAGCTGCTGACCAACCTGTAACGCGGCTCCACCATTGGATGCAACGAGGGCATCCACGTAATCGCCGACGCTGCTCCTGCCGTGGAACAACTCACCGAGCGACCAGAGCGTGTCCCCCGGCTGCACGATGTATCGCGTGCCGGTGGACGCAGCG
>JAYTSB010000207.1:0-5776 GCA_043745825.1 Actinomycetota bacterium
TTCTTGCGCGGCGACCTGCCGCTGCAGGCATTGTCCGAGGCGGAGTTGGATCGCATCATCGGTTCGCTGTACGCGACCACCGAGCAGTGCTTCCGCAGCCTGCTGCGCATCGGGTTCGCCAGCCGCTTCGCCTGACACCTCCCCTGACACCTCGCCTGACGCCTCGCCTGACGAGCGGCCGCAGTGAACGCAGTGACCGCACTACTGTCGCTGCGCATGGGGGAACGGGTGCTCGTTGTCGGTGGGACCGGCCCCACCGGGCTGCCCCTGGTGCGAGGGCTGGTGCGGCGCGGTGATGACGTCACGATCCTGCACAGGGGCCTGCACGAGCATGCTGAGACGCCACCCGAGGTCGCCCACCTGCATGCCGATCCGTACGACGCACAGTCGTTGGCGGCGGTGCTCGACGGGCTGAAGGTGGACGTCGCGATCGTGATGTACGGGCGACTGCGACGCATCGCCGAGCTGCTCGTTGGTCGCGCCGGGCGCTTCCTCAGTGTCGGCGGCGTGCCTGCGTATCGCGGGTGGATGAACCCCTGGCTGCACGAACCCGTCGGCCTGCCTGTGCCCGTGCCCGAGACCGCACCGGTGGTCAGCGCCCCGGATCAGGACGAGAAGGGTTACCGCATCGTCCGCACCGAGCAGGCCGTGTTCGCTGCGCATCCGTTGGCCACCCACTTCCGCTACCCCTACGTGTACGGCCCTCATCAACTCGCGCCGCGTGAGTGGTGCGTGGTGCGGCGCATCCTCGACGGTCGGCGGCGCATCGTGGTGGCCGATGGCGGGTTGACTCTGCACCACCACGGCTACACCGAGAACCTCGCCCATGCGCTGCTGCTCGCCGTCGATCAGCCGCACGCTGCGGCCGGCGCGCTGTACAACGTCGGCGACACCGAAGTTCTGACCGTCCACCAGGTCATCGAGCTGATCTGCACCGAGCTCGGACACGACATGGAGATCGTGTCGATGCCGTTCGATCTCGCCGCGCCGGCACTCCCGATGCTCGCCCAACCCTCGCCGACACATCGCGTCCTCGACCTGGCCCGGATCACGAACGATCTCGGCTACACGGATCTCGTTCCCGCACGGGTAGCGGTGGGTCGAACGGCACGATGGTTGGTGGACCACGAGCCGGCGCGCGGTGGCACCGAGGAGATGGCGCTGACCGACCCGTTCGACTACCCGGCCGAGGACGCGCTGATGGACTCCTGGGCCAGCTGCGTGCAGGGCATGCCGAGCGTGCCCTTCGCCATCCAGCCCGGCCCCGGTCTGGCCTACAGCGGTCCCGGCGGCCGCCCCCGCTCGCAGCAGGAGTTCGTCCCGTGACGGAACAACATCCTGGGCCAATGGCGGGCATCCGCATCGTCGACTTCTCAATCGCTCTGACCGGTCCGTACGCAGCGGCCCTGCTGGCCGATCAGGGCGCGTCAGTGGTGAAGATCGAACGCCCAGGTATCGGTGACATCGCCCGGTGGGTGGGGGTCGCAGTCAACGGCATCTCCGCGCTCTACCAATCGTGCAACCGGGGCAAGCGGTCGATCGCAGTCAACCTCGACACAGAGCCCGGACGGGAGATCGCCAAGGAGCTCGTGCGCCGGGCCGACGTGGCCATCCAGAACTTCCGACCAGGAGTCATGGACCGGCTCGGGCTCGGCCACGAGGCCCTGCGCGCGGAGCGCGCGGACCTCGTCTACGTCTCACTGTCCGGCTTTGGTTCCACGGGTCCATACGCCTCGAAGGGTGCGTACGACACGGTGATCCAGGCCTATGGCGGCATCGGCTCGAACCAGGCCGATGCCGAGACCGGCGAGCCCCGGTTCCTCAACCAGACGGCGGCCGACGAGATCACGGCGATGTACGCCGTACAGGCATCACCGCTGCCTTGTTCGCGCGCCAACGCGGACACGGCGGGCAGCACGTGGAGCTGTCGATGTTGGACGCGGTGGTGTCGTTCCGGTGGGCCGATGCGGCCGGCAACGAGGTCTTGCTCGATTCCGACACCAGCATGCCGTCCAGCTTCACCAACAACATCAAGCCGTTCCGGTTCACCGACGGCTGGGGCGTGTGCACGCCCACCTCGGACGCCGACTTCGCCGGCATGTGCCAGGCGATGGGCGTTGACGGCTACGACGATCCGCGGGTGGCCGGCATCGTCAACCGCCGCCAGAACCGTGCGCTGATGGCCGAGATCATGGGCCGCTGCCACGAGGCGGCAACCTCGATGTCGACGGCCGAGGCGATGGCCCGCTTCGACCGCTTCAAGGTCCCGTGCGGTGAGGTCGTCTCACCGGCGGCGTTGTCCTCGAACGAGCACGCCCGTGCCATTGGCCTGCTGGAGGACTCCGTGCACCCGGCGGCCGGGCGGCTGCGCCAGCCTCGACACCCGGCACGTTTTGCGGCCACGCCGGCAGCGCTCGGCGGGCCGTCGCCGTCGCTCGGCGAGCACACCGACGAGGTGCTCGGTGAGCTCGGCTACGACGTTGCGGCGATCGCCGAGCTGCGCGACCACGGCACCGTCGCCTGATTCGTTTTCCCTCCGCGCCCCACCCGAAGCACTCAGGCAGGTGCCGGTGCGGGCCACGATCGGGGAAGGTCAAACGGTCCGCACCGGCGAACCCCAGCCATGGGGCGTGCGCGGTGGTCGAGCGGTAGCCCTGCTGCCTGGCCGGTGGAATAGCGTGGCGCCATGACCACATCGACCCTTGCGGTGATCGGCGGCGGCAACATGGGGGCTGCACTCGCTGGCGGCCTGCTCGCCTCTCACTGGATCACCGCCGACCGGCTCGCCATCGTCGAGGTCGTGGCGCCGCTGCGCGAGCGCCTGCGCGAACAGTTCCCCGGGGTGCAGGTCACCGACACAGTTCCACCATGCGAGGCTGCGGTCGTGGCCGTGAAGCCACCGGATGCGCCGGCCGCCGCTGCCGCCGCTGCGGCTGCTGGCGCAACGCGGATCGTCTCCGTCGCCGCCGGCGTCTCGATCTCCACGCTCGAAGCAGCGGCCGGCCCGGGGGTGGTGGTGATCCGTACCATTCCGAACACCCCTGCCCTCGTGGGCCGCGGTGCGTCGGGCATGAGCGCCGGCTCCCTCGCCACGTCCGACGACGTGGCCTGGGCCGTTGGCGTGCTCGGCGCGGTGGGCACCGTGGAGGTCGTGCCCGAGTACCAGCTGGACGCCGTGACCGGCCTCACCGGCAGCGGTCCGGCATACCTGTTCATGGTGGCCGAGGCGATGATCGACGCGGGAGTCCTCGCTGGCCTGGCTCGACCCACTGCGGAGGCCTTGGTCACCCAACTGTTCCTGGGATCGGCGGAGATGCTCGGCCGCCACGGCAACCCGGCTGCCCTGCGCGCCCAGGTCACCTCACCCGGCGGTACCACGGCGGCGGGCCTGAAGGTGCTGGAGGACCACGCCCTGCGGGCCGCATTCCAGTCCGCAGTGATGGCGGCCACCGCGCGCAGCCGCGAGCTCGGCCGTCCTGCTGGCTGAGCAGTGCGCCAACATTTTTCGGTGTGACTCTTTTCTCGTGGGCGGTTCTGTGCCTATTGTGATCTCGAGGTCGAGATGACCTCCGCTTGCGAAAGCAAACGGGAGTCGCGCCCCGCAAGGGCTGCGCCGACAGGGGCTGGTGTCATCGGGGGGTTGACACCAGCCCTCGTCGTTTCCCGCGCCAGGTGCCTTAACGTGACGAGATGGCCCGCCGCTACGACACGATCTCGTTCCTCACCGACTACGGGACGGTCGACGAGTTCGTCGGTGTGGTCAAGAGCGTCATCCGCGACATCGCCAGCCACGTCACGGTCATCGATCTCACTCATGAGGTGCCGCCGTTCGACATCCGAGCCGGCTCGCTGACGCTCGCCCGCAGCATCTCCTACGTGCCGAGTGGCGTGGTGCTGGCCGTGGTCGATCCTGCGGTCGGAACTGATCGTCGCTGTGTGGCGATCGAGGTCGCCGATGGTGACGGTGTCCTCGTCGGACCCGACAACGGCCTCCTCGCCCCGGCCGTTGCGATGGCGGGTGGGGCTGGCCGCTGCGTGGTGCTGAACAACCCCGAGTTCCAGCTTGAGGCACCAGGGGCCACCTTTGCCGGGCGAGACATCTTTGCCCCTGCCGCCGCGCACCTGTGCAATGGAGTCGATCTGTACGAGCTGGGCGAGCCGATCGACGCGGAGCTGCTGCTGCCCGGCGTCATTCCGCTGCCGCGCGAGGAGAACGGCGTGCTCGTCGCCGAGGTGCTGTGGGTCGACCGATTTGGCAACTGCCAGTTGAACATCGGCCCGGACGAGGTCGCCGCGTTGGGCGACACCATCCGCATCACCGTGGGCCAGGTCGCCGATGGCACGGCGTCGGGTGCGGCAACCGTGCGCGTGGCGCGACGGTCCGACAACTTCTTCGGCCTCGGCACAGGCGCACTCGGACTCGTCACCGATTCGTACGGCATGTTGGCCCTGGCCCTCGACCGGCGCTCCGCCGCTCAGGAGCTGGAGATCGGCGCGCACGACCAGGTTGTGCTGCAGGCGGTGCAAGAAGGCGACCTCGGCAACGGTGCACCCGTCGCCAGCCCGGTGAACCTGCGAATCAACCGGTAGCGTCGCAAGCATGCGCCCCGCCACCACGCTCGCTCTTGCTCTGCTGCTCGTGCTGATCCTGGTGGCCGGCACCATCTCCCTGATCCGGCTGTGATCGCGACGTGATCCGCCATTGATTCGACAGTGAAACGGTTGACCCGGGCTAACATCGCTCGCCGGGGGAACGTCACGTGAATCTTGCCAGCATCATCGACCGTCATCCGGCCGACCACGTCGCACTGATCAGTCGGGGTCGGGAGACGAGCTACGGCGCCCTACGTGAGCAGGTGGCGGCCTTCCGCAGCGGCCTCGCCGGGCTCGGCGTGCACGAGGGCGACCGCGTCGCACTGCTGATCGGTAACAACCGACACTTCGTCGTCTCCTACCTCGCCGTCCTTGGTCTTGGGGCCGTCGCCGTCCCCCTCAACCCCACCAGCCCGGCGGCCGAGATCGAGCGCGAGCTCGTGGCCGTGTCGGCCGTCGCAGTGGTCGTGGGGCCCAGCGCGGTGCCGTCGTGGAAGCACGTGGACATGAGTGTCGTGTCCACGGTGCAGCACGTGATCCTCGCCGAAGGCGAACTCGAAGGGGCGGTCCCGATGGACGCCCTGACCCACGATGCTCCGGCGCCCGTTGTGGACCTCGCTCCCGATGCCCTCGCCGTGCTGATCTTCACGAGTGGAACCGCCGGCTCGCCGCGGGCAGCAATGCTCAGCCACGGCAATCTGCTCGCCAACATCAGCCAGGCCAACACCGCCGGCAGCGCGATCACGGCCGCCGACGTGGTCTACGGCGTGTTGCCGATGTTCCACATCTTCGGTCTCAACGTGGTGCTCGGCATTGCGCTTTCGGCCGGGGCAACCGTCGTGCTCGTGCAACGGTTCGATCCGTCCACCGCCTTGGAAACCATCCGCGAGCGCCACGTCACGGTCATGCCGGGCGCACCCCCGCTGTGGGTCGCGTTCGCAAGTTTCGAGGACGCGCCGAGCGACTCCTTCGCTTCCGTTCGCAACGCCTCAACGGGCGCGGCGAAGATGCCGGAGGACGCCATTCGTCGGCTGCGCGACCGCTTCGGTCTCGAGCTGTCGGAGGGCTATGGGCTCACCGAAGCATCGCCGGTGGTGACATCGTCGCGTGGCATCGAGATGCGCGTCGGTTCGGTGGGCCGGGTGCTCGATGGCATTCAGGTTCGCCTCGTCGACGACAACGG
>JAYTSB010000208.1:0-8799 GCA_043745825.1 Actinomycetota bacterium
CCGAGATGCGGAGCGCCATCACTGCCGAGCCGGGGTGCGTGTTCGTGCGAGCCGATCTCGGCCAGATCGAACCCCGTGTGCTTGCGGCAGTGAGTGGCGACCGCCAACTCGCTGCGGCGACGGCCGACGACGACATGTACGCGCCCGTCGCTCAGCGGCTCGGGGTCGAACGCTCGGTGGCCAAGGTCGCAGTGCTCGCAGCGATGTACGGCCAGACGTCGGGCTCAGCGGGGCAGGCCCTGCGCGGGCTCGAGGACGCCTACCCGGTGGCGATGCGGTTCCTGAGCGACGCCGACGAGTACGGCCGGCTTGCTCGCGACGTGCGCACCTTCGGCGGGCGACTGGTGCGGATGGGGCCGACAGCTGCTCATCTCGACGATCGCGAGCAGCGCGCCGTCGACAACGCACGTGGCCGCTATGCGCGCAACGCCGTCGTGCAAGGTGCTGCAGCAGAGTTGTTCAAGGCCTGGGCGGTGACGGTGCGAGCCAGGGTCGCGCCGCACGGTGCGAGGATCGTGCTCTGCCTCCACGACGAACTGCTCGTGCACTCGCCTGCAGCGTCCGCTCAGCAGGTTGCGGATCTGTTGGACGATTGTCTGCAAGAGGCCGCGTGGCGCTGGGGCCGCGATCGCGCGGTGCGCTTCGTCGCCGACACGAGCATCATCGCTCGATGGTCAGACGTGAAGGCGTGACAAGCGCTGCCCGAACGGACGATGTGCGCGAACCACGACCATCGCTGCGTCCAGCCGCATGGCTTCCCGCTTGAACTGCGGGCCCACGATTCGCCGCAGCCTGCGACGACGATTGACCAGGGCTTGCACACGCTGAGCACGAGATGGGTCACAACGGGTGAACAGGTTCAGGTTGCGCCGGCCGCTGTTACACCAGCGCCTGCTGCTCTCTGTGTCAGGTGCGCCGCAGATGGTGGTGATCGCCGTCGCTGAGGCTGCGATAGCGGGCGTGGCACAGCAGCGTGACGCTTGCTGATCCGGCACCGAGGACGGCAGCCAGCCATATACCGTGACGGCTGAACGCAGCGGTGGCAACGGGTGCCATCAGCGCCCGACCCAACGTGCCGGCACCAATCATGAACGACAGTCCCGTGGACGGATTGCCCGCGACGAGGCTGCTCGACAGCGACAACGTGGCGAGGATCGAAAACTCGAATGCACCGATGAAGACAGCGACGAGCACGATCCCGACGGCGAGTTGATCGTGGAACAGGGCGAGTCCGATTCCAGCGGGGATGACGATTGCTGTCCCGAGCATCGTCGAACGTTGTTTTCCCCATGCGTCGATGAATCGGACCGTGGACGACGCAGCAATGAGCTCGACGGCGCCGAATGCGAAGATCACGGCGGCGAGTTGGGTGTCGGTGAAGTCGAAGTCATCTTTGAGCCAGGTGCCGAACGTGACGAAAATGCTCTGCGCAGCCGCGGTGAGCGAAACCGTCCCGATGATGACCCACCATCCGCGGCCGAGCCGAGCGCGGCTTCGGTGTGGCACCGATACAGCCGGAGAGGACGACCGAGGATGCGCCGCCTCCGCAGGAATGCGACGGTGCAGGAATGCCGCCATCACGAGGATCGCCAGGATCGCGGAGACGTATCCCCACCGCCACGAACTGACGCCGGTGACGAGGCCCATTGCCACGACACCCGTAAACAACCCGATCGCCCATGCCGTCTCGGTCAGCCCGATCGCCCTTCCCACCTGGCCGTACTCGATGCGATCAATGAGCCAGGCGATCACGCCGACGTCGAACACGATCTTGGCCATGGCCATTGCGGCCAACCCGACGCCGAACTGGACCGCTGTCCGACTCGTGGCCGCGATCGACACACCCAATGCCATCGCCAGCAGCCCTGCGGTCATCGCCGTCGGCCGGCTGAACCGGCTCGAGATCCGTGTCAACACCGGAGCGCTGAGCCCGACCAGCTCGCCCACCGCGATCGCCCCACCGAGCGAAGCGAGACTGACGTGCATGCTGCTCGCGATGGTGGCGATGAACGGCGGAGCGAAACGGAACGCGCTGTTGGCTGTCACCTTGGCGATCGTCAACGGCGCGATCGCGGCGCGCACTTCGGCGCTGTACGAATCGTCGAGTCGGCCGGCGAACACGGCCGGTAGTCTGTCGTCTGCCTCGAAAGGAAATGGCCCGTGGCTCTGATTGTCCAGAAATTCGGTGGAACATCCGTAGCGGATCCGGACCGCATGCGCGCCGTCGCCGACCACGTCGCGTTCACGAAGCGCCATGGCAACGATGTCGTGGTCGTGGTGAGCGCGATGGGCAAGACGACCGACAATCTCATCGCCCTTGCCAGCCAGGTGTCCAACACCCGCCCCGGCCGGGAGATGGACATGCTGCTCACCACCGGCGAGCGCATGTCCGCCGCCCTCGTGTGCATGGCCCTCAACGATCTCGGCGTGGAGGCAATCAGCTTCACCGGCAGCCAAGTGGGCATCATCACTGACAACGTGCACGGCAAAGCCAAGATCCTCGAGGTCAAGGGCGATCGCGTCCGTGCCGCCCTCGCCCAGGGCAAGGTCTGCGTGATCGCCGGGTTCCAGGGTGTCAGCGTCGACAAGGAGATCACCACCCTCGGACGTGGCGCGAGCGACCTCACTGCGTCCGCGCTGGCCAAGGCGCTGAACGCCGACGCCTGCGAGATCTACACGGACGTGACCGGTGTGTTCACCGCCGACCCGCGCATCGTTCCGCAGGCCCGCAAGCTCGCCCACGTCAACTTCGACGAGATGCTCGAGATGGCCGGCGCGGGCAGCAAGGTACTCGCCCTGCGCAGCGTCGAGTTCGCCCGCAACCACAACGTCCCGCTCCACGTTCGGTCCAGCTTCACCTGGGAGCCCGGCACGTGGGTCAGCGCCAAGGAGCCCAGCATGGAAGAGCCCATCATCTCCGGAGTCGTCACCGACACCAACGACGCCAAGGTCACCATCGTCGGCGTACCGGACCGCCCGGGTATCTCGGCGGCGCTCTTCGAGCCGCTGGCCGCTGCGAACGTGAACGTCGACATGATCGTGCAGAACACGTCCAAGGAAGGCACCACCGACATCAGCTTCACGATGCCGAAGGCCGACATGGCGGTGGCCGAGCAGATCGTCGCCCGGGTGGCCTCCGAGATCGGCGCCCAGGGCGTGAGCCACGACGCGAGCATCTCCAAGATCAGCATCGTCGGGGCCGGCATGAAGACCAGCCCGGGCATCGCCGCGAAGATGTTCCGCGTGCTGGCGGACGCCGGCGTGAACATCGAGATGATCTCCACCAGCACGATTCGCATCAGCGTGGTGTGCGCTGCCTCCGATCTGGAGCACGCGGCGCGCAGCTTGCACACGGCGTTCGGGCTGGACAGCGGCCAGGCCTACGCTGCGCCGCTGCCGGAGCGGAAGTGATGTCGACGTGACCGTCGCAGCTCGTGCGTCGCTGTGACCTGCCTGTGTAGACCTGACAGACTGCGGTGATGGCCCGCCGACCGCAGCTCATTCCGTGGCGCACGGCCGGCCGGGTCAGCGAGGATCAGACCTCCGCCGACGACGTCGTCCGCGAGATCGGTTGGGTCTTCAACAACGAGACCGGTGACTCGCTCGACCTCGAGGAGTTCACCGGGACCGGTGATCACGAGGTCTTCGCGTACCTGCAAGCGTTCGACCTGATGCAAGAAGACCTCGCCACGCAGACGCTCGTTGAGATTGGATCCGGCATCGGCCGGATGACCAGCGGCTTCAGCCGTGCGTTCGGGCAGGTGATCGCGTGCGATCTCGATGCGGCGTTCTTGGAGCGCTGCCGCCAGACCGTGGCCAAGTTCGGCTCGGTCGAGCACCTCCGCACCGTGCACGTGGCTGATGGCCGCACCCTCGCCGTTGCCGACGGCGAGGCCGACCTCACGTTCAGCTACATCACGCTCCAACATTGCGATCACGATGATGCGTTGGCGCTCGTGGCCGAGGCCGCCCGGGTCACCAAGTCCGGTGGCCACATCGCACTCAACTTCCGCACCTGGACGGGCATCGACGTGCTCCTCTGGCCGCTCGGCAAGATCATGCGTGCGGCGTGGCGAATTCCCAAGTTCGGCCCATGGCTGGCCCGTCGCCGGCTGGCATCACGCCTGGGATGGCAGGCCAACCGGCTGTCCCCGGACCAAGTGTCCAAGCATCTCGACACCCTGCCCGTGAAGTTCGCCACCCGCGTGATCTACCACTCGCCGGAGCGTGCGCTCGGCCAACGCAGCGACGCCGAGTTGCGCACGTTCGAAGGCGTCAACCCCAGCCACTGGTGGCTGGTGGCCGAACGTCTCTGACCAGGGCGGACACTCAAACGGTTCAATAATTCCGGCCGTCGCCTCATCGCTCGCCATTAGCCTTGACGGTCATGAGAATCGGAATCGTCGGTGCAACGGGTCAGGTCGGAACGGTCATGCGGGCCATCCTCGCCGAGCGCAAGTTCCCCGTGACGGAGATGCGCTACTTCGCCTCGTCGCGCTCGGCCGGCACCACCCTGGCGTGGGGTGACCAGCAGATCACCGTTGAGGACGCTGCGACCGCGGATCCCACCGGTCTCGACATCGCCCTGTTCTCAGCCGGTGCCACGTCATCGAAGGAGTTGGCCCCGAAGTTTGCTGCTGCCGGCGTGATCGTGATCGACAACTCGTCCGCGTTCCGGATGGACCCGGAGGTTCCGCTGATCGTCAGCGAGGTGAACGGTGCCGAGGTGCGCAACACGCCGAAGGGCATCATCGCCAACCCGAACTGCACCACGATGGCGGCGATGCCTGTTCTGAAGCCGTTGCACGACGAAGCCGGTCTGATTCGCCTCGTCGCCAGCACCTACCAGGCCGTCAGCGGCGGTGGGCTGGCCGGGGTGGACGAACTCGACAAGCAGGCCCGTGAGGTCGTCGACCAGGCGCGCGAACTCACCCATGACGGCAACGCCGTGGCCATGCCTGCGCCCACGAAGTTCGCCAAGCCGATCGCATTCAACGTGCTGCCCTTGGCCGGCAAGATCGTGGATGACGGCTCGTTCGAGACCGACGAAGAGCAGAAGCTCCGCAACGAGAGCCGCAAGATCCTGGGGATCCCGAACCTGCGTGTCAGCGGTACGTGCGTGCGTGTGCCGGTGTTCACCGGCCACAGCATCAGCATCAACGCCGAATTCGAACGACCGCTCAGCGTGGCCCGCGCCACGGAACTGTTGGCCAGCGCACCGGGCGTCGAGCTGATGGACGTCCCCACACCGCTGGAAGCAGCCGGCCAGGACCCGAGCTACGTCGGCCGCATCCGAGTCGACGACGGCGTGGACGGTGGGCGTGGCCTGGCCCTGTTCCTCAGCAACGACAACCTGCGCAAGGGCGCCGCGCTGAACGCGGTGCAGATCGCCGAACTGCTGATCCCTCGCTCCTGACCGTTCCTGCGCAGTCGTTGCTGAACGGCGGCACTCAGGGGCAGGCGCAGGGCATGCCGCCACAGCGTGGGCAGCCGTTGGCGTAGCGCTGGGCAGCGTGATCGAGATCGATCCCCATCTGGTTGGCCAGCGTGGCCACCCACGCGATCACGTCACCGAACTCGTGCACCTGCTGCTCCATCGTGCCCTTCCGGACGGCCTGGGCGAGCTCGCCGATCTCCTCGGTCAGCCACGCCACCGTGCTGGGCAGGCCGCGGGCGCGGTCGCGCTCACCAAAGGTGCGCTCGATGACGTCCTGCAGCGCGCTGATCTCCATCGCGCCAATCTACGCGTCGGTTCGACGGCGGGACGGAGCTCATGGGTTGAGTCCGTGCCTGAATCGGGTAGTGCAACACCATGTCGAACGAACCATCACCCGATCCTTTCACGATGCCCGATCCCGACCAGCCCCAACCGAGCGATCCATGGACGGCCCCGATCGTGACAGACGTGCCCGAGCAGCTCCCGCCGGATCACGCCCCCACGCAGGCGCCGATCTGATCGGCCGACCGTAGCGGCACGATCTGAATGGGCCGGGACGCCGGATCGACCCGGTCACCTCGCGCAGCCTACGCTCGCCACCGCATGGAGGCTGTCGACACCACGAACGGACTGACGGTCCTGATGGCCCAACGTGAGATCCGCAACGTGGTGCTGCGCTACTGCCGCGGGATCGATCGTCGCCAATTCGACCTCGTGCGCGACTGCTACCATCCGGACGCGCGTGACGAGCATGGTGACTTCCTGGGGAGTGTCGACGAGTTGGTCGCCCACGTCGAGCGATCGCTGCAGGCGTTCGAGACCACCACGCACTTCGTCGGCAACATCCTCGTGCAGCTCGACCCGGCTGACTCGCGCCGTGCTCGGTGCGAGACGTATGCGATGGCCATCCACCGCGTGCCTGCACGCGGTGATCACCCGGCCAAGGACCATTTCGTGGGGCTGCGGTACGTCGACGACTTCGCAGAGCGCGACCGACGCTGGCGGATCGCTGACCGAGTGTGCGTGTTCGACTGGACGCGCACCGACCCCGTGAATGGCTGGCAGTTCACCGATGCGTTCCGGCGCGGCACGGCCGACCGCAATGACATCGTCTTCGTGCCGTCACTGCGTGATCGGACCGCGCAACCCTGACTGCCCAACCCCGACTGCCCAACCCCTGATCGCCCAATCGGAGCCCCGAGATGACCGACGCAACGCCCCCACCGCAACTCTCGATGCCGCTGCTGAACTTCGCCGCCGAGGATCCTGGCCACTGGGGGTTCCTGCTCGACCGCGCCCGTGCCGCCGATGCCGCCGGGGTGGACCGATTGGTGGTGTCCGACCATGTCGTCTATGGCGAGGACCTCGATGCCTACGGTGATCCCCACAAGGGTGGTGTCGCCGGCGGCCGCCAGCCCACAGGGCCGGACGGGCTGTGGCTGGAGCCGCTCACGCTGCTGTCGGTGGTGAGCGGCATCACGACCCGCGTCCGCCTCGGCACCAACATCCTCCTCGCCGCCCTGCGCCGGCCGGTGGTGCTGGCCAAGACGGCAGCCACGCTGGACGTGTTGTCCGGGGGCCGCCTCGACCTCGGCGTCGGTGTGGGCTGGCAGCGCGAGGAGTACGAGGCCGCCGGACTCGACTTCAATGATCGTGGCCGTCTACTGGATCACTCGCTCGAGGTTTGCCAGACGCTGTGGCGCGAACGGCGGGCGGCGTACGAATCGCCTGAGCTCGATTTCGAGGGCATCCACATGATGCCCAAGCCGATGCTCTCCGGTGGTGTGCCGATCTGGGTCAGCGGCACGATCAACCAGCGGATGATCGGTCGCCTCGCCCGTTTCGGCAGTGGCTGGATCCCCTGGGGCGAGTCTGCGAAGGACCTGGCGACGTCGATCCAGCAGATGCGCGAGGGTGTGGCCGCCGCCGGGCGTGACCCGGCAGGCATCGGAGTGGTGGGTTCGATCCCGCTCGTGCAGGACGATGCCGGCCGACCCGACGTCGGCAGGACGATGGACGCCGTCCCTGCACTGGTGGCCGCCGGTGTCACCGACGTGCGCCTTTTCATGCCGGTCCCGGCGGGCCTCGACGCTGCAACCGAGACCCTGACCGAGGTGGTGCACGCATTTCGCTCGGTCACCGGGCGCCCCGGCTGAGAACCGACCGCGCGAATCGACCAGTTTCGGCTGATCGACGCGGTCGGACCGGTTCTGGGCAGATCGTCTGCTCAGATCGTCAGACCAGTTTCGCGTGCCGGATCAGAGCCGGAACGACAACAGCGGCCCCGCCGAGACGGAGCCGCTGGTGATGGTCGGGGTGCCGGGATTCGAACCCGGGGCCTCCACGTCCCGAACGTGGCGCGCTACCAAGCTGCGCTACACCCCGATGGTGCTCGTCGGATGCTATCCAGCCGGAACAGCTTCTTCCTCCGCCGATTCGGCGTCAGTTGCGGCGTCAGGTGCAGCGTCGTCCACGGCATCGACCGCAGCGTCGGCTGCTGTTGCAGGCTGCGGCGGATGCAGCACCCCGTGCACGGCGCGCTGGATGGACAATGCGTCGAGCGGCTTGACCAGCCAGGCATCGGCGCCGCTGCGCTTGGCCAGGAAGATGTCCGCAGCGCGGTCGAGCAACATCAGCACGGGCACACGCGGCAGGGCGCCCGAGCTCTCGTCGAGGCGGAGATCCATGGTGACGGCGATGCCGCCCATCGAACCGCTCTGCAGATCCAGGATGGCGAGATCCGGTGTGCGCGCCTTGACGACGTCGGTGACGTCGCGGCCGTTGCGGCAGACGGTGAAGCTGGTCTCGGGGCCGCCGAGTGCGGCGACGATGTCGTCGACCACCCACTGAGCATCGGTTGCGAGCAGTACGTGCACGAGATGCGACTGTAGTCGCCGTGCCTCTCGCGACCACAGCCCGGGTCAGGCGTGGCTCGCTGCGGTGCCGAACAGGTGGCTGGCAATGGTGTGGAGGCCACCGAGGTCGTGCACGTCGTCGTCGAGCAGCGGCACCCGGTGCACGGCGGAGGGGTCGGTGTCGGCCACGAGTGGTGCGATGACCGCCTCTTCGGCGTCAGTCAGGGCGCGGAGCTCGCCGAGGTTGCGCCACATCGCGGCCAGCTCGGGCTGCCCACTTGCGTCGGCCGCACGCGTAGCGTCCATGGCCTCGGACGCACTGGCGGCACCGAACGCGGGCTGCAGGCGGTTGATCACGACCGCAGCCACGGAAAGGTTCGTCTCGGCCAACCGGGCCGCGAAATAGCGAGCTTCGTCCACCGTGTCGTGACGGGCCGAGGCCACCAGGACGTAGCTCGTGACCGGCGACCGGAGCAGCGCGGCCACGGCATCGGCGCGATCGCGGAA
>JAYTSB010000209.1:0-3463 GCA_043745825.1 Actinomycetota bacterium
CACACCCTGAGCTGTGCCATCCACCCCTCTCGTCGAACTCGGCCAACAACCCCAACCACCGCGCCTCCGCCGCCGTCAGGTTCGCCGACCAACGGCAAATCTCGGCCTCCAACACATCCAACGACATCGGTACGTGCTCCATCCCCACACCATGCCAAAACCCTGTGACACAGTTCCCGGGGCGCCGAGGTGCAAGACTCTCGCGATGGTCCTCCGGTCCATTGCGTGGCTCGCCACCCCTTTCGTCTTGGCCGGCACTGGCACGGCGTGCAGCTCGTGCGAGGCCAAGTGCGTCGGTCCATCTGCTGCCATCACCGTCGCCAACGATGTCGCTGCGGTGGAAGCGTGCGACAGCGCCGGCACGTGCACGCGCCAGGAGTTCGGTCCTGCACAGAGCAACACCTTCAATCGATCCTTCACCTTCACGACCAGCGGAGAGGGCAACAGGGTCAGCCTCGAGCTCCGCACCTTCCTCGCCGATGGGACTCCCACTGCGTCAGGACATGTGGAATCGAAGATGTCCGACGCGGGGAGTAGCAGTTGCGGATGCAGGGGACCGGCGCAGTTCTACGTCTCGAGCCAACAGGTAGCCGCTACGTCGTAGTGGCGAATGATGGCGCCGAGGCTTCAGCCGGGGGGCATCGCGGCCGATACCTGGACATGCGTGCCCGCCTCGGCCTGATCGTCACCGTGATCCTGATCGGGTGCGGGCTGGTCACCTCTTGCTCCAAGGACAGCGCAGCAACGACACCGACACCGGCAACGGCACCGGCAACGACAGCCACCACCATCCCGACGAGCAGTGCAGTGACGATGTCCACGGGGGTGTTCGGGGTTGCTCGCTCGGCCGCGTGTGACACAGACCTGAACCTGATGGAGACCGTGGTCGAGTCCTACTTGGCCCTGAACGGCGGTAGCGAGGTCACCGAGACCCAGCTGGTGCAGCAGGGCCTGCTGCGCGAGGAGAGCGTGTTGCACGACATCGGGCCGGGCGCGACCGTGACTCCCTCACCCACCGGAGGGTGCGTCAGCTGACGGCGTGCGGCGGTCTGCGTCGATCCCCGCCCCCTGCCTTGAGGACCTAGAGTTGATGCTCGTGTCTGTGGCAGCCGAGAACGCACCCTCGAAGCTGCGCACCGCCATGCCGTGGCTCAAGGAGGCCGCGGTCATCGGCGCCGTCTACGTGGTGTACGGCTTCGTACGCAACCAGTTCGGTTCGGCCAACCTGCGCATCGGCGATGAACCCAAGCACGCCTTCCACAACGCCCGGGACGTGATCTCGTGGGAGAAGGCGATCGGGCTGTTCCACGAGCAGACCATCCAGCGGTGGTTCCTCGGCACACCGTGGATCAAGTTCTTCAACATCTTCTACGGCACCGCCCACTTCATCGTCACCCTGGGGATCCTGATCTGGCTGTTCGTGCGTCGCCGCCAGCAGTTCCATCGCTGGCGCACCACGCTGATGGCCACAACAGTGTTGGCCCTGATCGGCTTCGCCCTGTTCCCGCTGATGCCACCTCGGCTGTTCAACGCCTACTCCCACGAGTGCGCCAAGAACGACGCCGGCATCTGTTATCGCTACGGCGGCGGCGAGCTGGCCGAGCAGCAGGGCCAGCCCCACTACCACTTCGTCGACACCTTGCGCGAGGTCGGCGGGCTCTGGTCGTTCGACTCCGAGAAGTTGGACAGCGTGTCCAACCAGTACGCGGCCATGCCGAGCCTGCACATCGGCTGGAGCACGTGGTGCATGCTCGTGTTGCTGCGCTTCGCCCGTCGACGAACCACGAAGATCCTCGCCGTGCTGTATCCCTTTCTCACGCTCACGGTGATCGTGGCAACGGCGAACCACTACATCATCGACGCCGGCGGCGGCCTGGCGATCGTTGGCGCCGGCTATCTCATCGCCCGGTCGCTGAACCGTGTGCGTCACGAGGACGCTCCGGTGATGCCGGTGGCGAGTGAAGATGTCGTCCTCGTCGACTGAGCCGACGGCACCGGGCGACGCATCGTCAGTGTCACCGGATCACGCATCGGGGGCGCCGTCACGCGAACTCACGATGCGCAACATCGGCATCAGCGTGGCCGTCGCCGTGGTGTTGCACTTCCCGGCGCTGATCCGCAAGGCCGCCTTGAACAGCGACGAAGCAACGATTGCCACCGTGGCACGGATGGTGCGCCACGGGGCCACGCTGTACACCGGCGCAGTGGATCGCAAGCCTCCGGGCGCATTCATGCTGTACCGGTTGCTGGAGCCCATGTTCGGCAGCTGGACACTGACGGCCGGACGGTGGCTCACCCTCACCGCGACCGTGGTGGCGATGTGGATCCTCGGCTTCGAGGCCCGGCGGCGCTGGCCCACGGTGGTCCCCGTGTTCGTTGCTGTGCTGGGCATCGTTGCGTTCTCGCTGCTGCCGGCAGAGGACTCACGCGCCGTCGGCTTCGAACTGCTCGCCACGCTGCCAGCTGTCGGTGCGTTCGTGCTTGGCGCCCGCGGCCGCACGACGACGGCCGCCGTGCTGCTCGGCATTGCGGGGCTCTGCAAGCAGCCGATGCTGCTGGGCGCTCTCCCGCTCGCGGTGCAGTGTCTGACCATGGCGTTGCCGTGGTCGCGTCGACTGCTGCGGCTGGCGATGGCCGGTGTTACCACCGTCGTCGTGGTGCTGGCCGGTCTGGCGCCATTCGGCCTGGGCAAGGCGCTGCACTGGTATTCGGGAAGCGGCGACAACTACCTCAGCGGCACGAAGATCACTACCGTGGCGATCGTCACCCTGGAGCAGATCGGTTCCGTGCTGGGCCTGGTGATGGGGCTGCTCATCCTCGCCGTCATCGCGTGGGGTCGGCGGCGGATCTCGCTCGAACTGGCCGTGTGGATCATCGCCAGCCTGCTCGCCACCGCTATTGGCCTGCGGTTCATCCTCCACTACTTCAACCAGTTGCTGCCGCCGTTGGTGCTGCTCGCTGCACCCGTGTTGACCGGCGCCGCCGCACTGCGCACGCGCTGGTCCCGCTTCGCGCTCGTGTGGATGACGGGTGCGGCCGGATTCAGCATGGCCACCGTGATCGCGCCGACGTGGTTGCACGACATCCCCGACATCAGCGGCGTGGTGCACGAAATCGACGCCCGCACCGCACCGGGGGAGAAGATCTTCGTGTGGGGCCAAGCGCCGGAGATCTACTGGACGAGCGACCGAGATCCGGCGACGCGGTACCCGCACGTCGGTTTCATCACCGGTGTCACGCCGAAGCGACCCGGCGTGCGGCCGTACGTGCTGGCCCAGCCGGGCGCCGCAGAGAAGCTGTTGAGCGATCTGGACCGTGAGCGGCCGGCGCTGATCGTGGATGCCGCCATCGCGTCGGTGCGAGGTGGCGACCGCTACCCGCTCGCCACCAGCCCGGTGGCCGCGTTCGTGGCGGCGAACTACTGCGAGACGGGCGAGGTGGAGGGCATCCGGCTGTTCTCCCC
>JAYTSB010000210.1:0-5133 GCA_043745825.1 Actinomycetota bacterium
TTTTGCCCTGCAGAGGGCACTTTCAACTGCAAACAATTGCAAGCGCGGCGGTGGTGCCGCTCGCCCATCGCCGCGCTTGCAATTGTTTGCACGGAAAAGCGCGCTCTGCGAGGCAAAAACCTGCGCGGAACTTGGCGTGGGGAGTGGGCGGGGCGGGGCGGGGAGGGGCGCGGCGGCTGGTTCGGCTACATCGCGCTGGCGCGGAGCAGCTCGTGGGCCACCGGGCATTCGGCTGCCAGCGCAGCCGAGCCAGCTTCCATGAGGCCGTCGGCGGACACGATGGCCGAGGCCATCGCCAGCGGTACGCGCTCCATCTCCAGGTCCCAACCGAAGCCGGCGTCGTCGAGGCGCTGCAGCATGGCCGTCCACATCGGCTCCGGTAGGCGGCGACCGCGCGGCACCACGAACCACACGGGGATCTCGCTGCAGTAGCCGACAGCGGCGGCGGCATGTGAGCCGAGCGCGGCCAGCACACCGTCGGGCCCGGCCGCAAGCGCCTCGACGATGACGAGGTCGCTGGCCGCAACGGCGGCAGCGGTTCCGGCCGCATCGATCTCCTCTGCGTCGACATCGGAGCGCTGCAAACGCCGCACGAACGTGTTGCCTGCGTCGTTGGAATCGATCACCAGCGCACTGACGTCGCCGCGCCGGATCAACGCCTCACCGGCGTGGTCGGGCCAGCCAACGACGGTGACCGTGGCACCGTCGGGGAGCAGCTCGACGATGTGGTTCGCGGTGGGGTCCTCCTCGATGTGATCGGACAAGCTCCACGCCTCGCGGAAAGGGTCCGGCGACGTGACCAGGGAGGCGCACAACCACCACAGCGGACCGGATGTGGGATGCCGCTCGACGATCCGCCGGCATGCCACGACCAGTCCGGCTGGGTCGAGATCCAGCCCGGCGATCGCAGTGGCTGTCTCGCGCACGAGCATCCGCTGATCACCTCCGGAGGACCGGGCGACGTAGCGCAGTCGTTCGATCGGATGCACATCTCGAAACCTACCGGTGCCCGCCGCAGTGCGCCAGCGGAGCTGTGTCGGGGCAGACACTGCGCGCTACCGTGTCCGCCGTGGCTAGCAATTCGTCGCTCGACGTCGTCCTCACTGCGCTCGAAGGTGAGAGCCGTCCGCTGGAGGAATGGCTGACGACGTTCAACCTCGCATGCGTCGTGCTGGACCCGTACACGAACGAGAGCTCGTGGATCCTGAAGACGGCGTCGCGCATCCTGGCCGGCTTCCGCGGTGCCGACGTGCGCGTGAACTTCGTCGTCACCTGCCCCGCCGCCGAGGCCAAGCAGTTCCTCGGTCCGCTGGCCGACGAGTTCCTCGTGTACATCGATCCGCAGCGCACCTTCGTCACATCGCTCGGGCTGAGTACCCTGCCCGCGTTCGTGTTCGTGTCGATGGACGGCAAGGTCGCCGCTGCCGCGCAGGGTTGGAACGGTACCGAGTGGCGCGCCGTCGCCGACTCCATTGCCAAGGCCACGGCCTGGGCACGCCAGACCATTCCGGCCAGCGGCGATCCTGCGCCGTTCAGCGGCACCCCTGCGCTGGCCCAGTAGTCCATCGCAATGCCGGGGGATCCGCCTGTCGATCTCCCGGTTGCAACGGTCATCGGTGAGGTCGCAAGTGCGCTCGCGGCGGTTGGCTCCGCTGTTCTGGTGGCCCCACCCGGGGCTGGCAAGACGACGCTCGTGCCCCTGCGCCTGATCGACGAGCCGTGGTTGGCCGGCCGCAAGATCGTGATGCTCGAGCCACGTCGCCTTGCCGCCCGAGCCGCAGGCCAGCGCATGGCTCAGTTGCTCGGCGAGGACGTTGGCCACACGGTCGGCTATCAGACGCGCGACGAACGTCGCATCGGGCCGAGCACCCGCATCGAGGTCGTCACCGAAGGAATCCTGACCCGTCGCCTGCAGCACGACCCCGAGCTGCCGGGCACCGGACTGGTGATCTTCGACGAGGTCCACGAGCGCAACCTGCCGACCGACGTCGGCCTCGCTCTCGCACTCGATGTCCGCCGCACCCTGCGCCCCGATCTACGGCTCTTGGCGATGTCGGCCACCGCGCAGGCCGAGACGTTGGCTGCACTGCTCGGCGGCCCAAACGGGCCGTGTCCGGTGGTATCGAGTGACGGCCGCACGCACCCGATCGACATCCGCTGGTCCCCGCCCGGCAAGGGTCAGCGCCTGGAGCAGGCTGTCACCGAGACCGTGTTGTTGGCGCTGCGCAACGACATCGGCGACGTGCTCGTGTTCCTGCCCGGCATCGGCGAGATCACGCGCGTCTACAACGCGCTCGATCCGCTCGTGCCGGCGAACGTGGACCTCTCTCCGCTGGCCGGGGCACTGTCGCTCACTGATCAGGATCGTGCGCTTGCGCCCTCACCGGCCGGTCGGCGGCGTGTCGTGCTGAGCACCGACATCGCCGAGACCTCGCTGACGGTGGCCGGGGTGCGCATCGTCGTGGATGCCGGCCAGGCCCGTGTGCCGCGGTACGACCTCCGCACCGGGATGACTCGCCTCACGACGGTGGCCACGAGCCGTGCGTCGGCCGACCAGCGCGCCGGTCGCGCGGGTCGCACCGAGCCGGGGGTGGCGTACCGGATGTGGAGCAAACTGGAGCACTCCACCAGGCGGGCACACCTGGAGGCCGAGATCACCCAGGTTGACCTCGCCGGTCTGGCCCTCGAGCTGGCCGCCTGGGGCACGCCGGCGGCCGAGCTGGACTTCCCCGATCCCCCTCCCCCGCGCACGCTCGCCCAGGGTGCCGAACTGCTGCGCCTGCTCGGCGCGTTCGACGAGCACGATGCGATCACGTCCACCGGTCGGGCGATGCTGAACGTGCCCGCCCACCCGCGCCTGGCGCGCATGGTGGTGGACGCGGCCGCGCTCGGCGAGCAGCCGCTGGCATGTTTGATCGCCGCCCTGCTGGACGACCGCGACATCCTGCGAGGTCGGGCCGATGACCTTCCTGCCGACCTGGCTCTGCGCTTGCGCATCGCCCTCGGCCTGGAACGCCACGAGCGTGCCGACCGCGGGGCCGTGGACCGGATGCTGCGCCGCGCCCGCGACATCGCCCGTCGCGCCGGCACCACACTCGACCTCGATGACGTCGACCCCGACCATGCCGGCGTGGTGCTGCTGCTCGCCTACCCGGATCGCCTGGCGGTGCGGAGGTCGCAGCCGGGACAGTTTCAGCTGCGCACCGGTTCCGGCGCGTGGGTGGCCAAGGACGACCCGCTGGCCAATGAGGCGTTCGTCGTGGCGGCCGACGTGGACGGTGATCGCAAGAACACCCGTCTGCGCCTGGCCGCAGGCATCGATGCCGACGACGTGCAGGTCGCGCTCGGCGGCGCCGTCGAGACCCGCCACGCGCTGGTGTGGGACAAGGACCGCAACGACCTCGTCGAACGTCTGGAACGACGGCTCGGCAACATGAAGATCGACGAGCGAGTGCGTCGCCCTGGGCCGGGAGCGGACACCACGGCTGCGCTGATCGAGCGCATCCGCGTCACCCGCCTGGCGCCGCTGCGATGGAGCCCGGCGGCCGCCCAACTCAGGCGGCGGGTGGAGTTCCTGCACCGCTCCTCCACCGATACGCGCCACGCCTGGCCGGACTGGTCCGACGCCGGGTTGGTGGGCAGCCTCGACGAATGGTTGGCGCCATACCTCGGCGGCATGACATCGATGACGGAGGTGGCCGCGTTGGATCTGACGATGGTTCTGCGCGCCGGTTTGGCGTGGCCAGTCGGGGCGCAGGTGGACGAGCTCGCGCCGACCCATCTGGTGCTGCCGAGCGGCCGTTCGGTCGCGCTCGATTACGCCGGCGAGCAACCCACCGCCGCAGTACGGGTGCAGGATCTGTTCGGCATCAGTGAGCACCCGCATGCAGCCGGCGTGCCCGTGTTGTTGCACCTGCTCTCGCCCGCGGACCGGCCGATCCAGATCACCGCCGACCTGCCCGGCTTCTGGGCCGGCACCTGGTCCGCGGTGCGCAAAGAGATGGCCGGCCGCTACCCCAAGCACCGGTGGCCCGTGGATCCGGCTGCGGCGGATCCGAAGCGGCTGAAGGGGCCTTGATCCGGGCGACCTGGCACAACGTGCTTGCAACAGTTTGCAGGCCAACGTGCTCTCTGGGGGGCATTGATCTTCGCGGAATCTCCGGTGCGGGGGGTTAGGTTTTTTGGATGCCGGAGTTCGAGTTCAGCGAGATCCTTCCCCTCGGTCACGACGACACCGAGTACCGCCTGATCAGCACCGAGGGAGTCAGCACCTTCGAGACCGAGCACGGCACGTTCCTCAGGGTGGATCCAGCGGCCATCACGTTGCTCACCGAGACCGCGATGCGTGACATCGCCCATCTGCTGCGCACCGCTCATCTGCAACAACTAGCGAACATCCTCGATGATCCCGAGGCCAGCGACAACGATCGCTTCGTCGCCCTCGACCTGCTCAGGAACGCCAACATTGCCGCAGGTGGCGTGCTGCCGATGTGCCAGGACACCGGCACCGCGATCGTGAAGGCCAAGAAGGGCCAGTACGTGTTCACCGTGTCTCCTCCTGGCGATGGCAGCCGAGTCGGCCACGACGAGGAGGCCATCGCTCGCGGCGTGTTCAACACCTACCAGACGAGCAACCTGCGTTACAGCCAGATGGCTGCGCTGAACATGTACGACGAGGTCAACACCGACAACAACTTGCCTGCGGAGATCAAGATCAGCGCGATCGACGGCGACGCCTACAAGTTCTTGTTCATGGCCAAGGGCGGTGGCAGCGCGAACAAGAGCTATCTGTTCCAGGAGACCAAGGCGCTGCTCAACCCGAAGACTCTGCTGCCGTGGATCTTCGAGAAGATGAAGACGCTCGGTACTGCAGCGTGCCCGCCATACCACCTTGCGGTCGTGATCGGTGGCACGTCGGCGGAGTTCGCGGTGGAGACCGCAAAGCTGGCCAGCACGAAGTTCCTCGACAACCTGCCCACCGAGGGCAGCACGCTCGGCCACGCGTTCCGCGATCTGGAGCTGGAGCAAGCCGTGCTGAAGCTGTCGCAGGAAACCGGCATCGGCGCCCAGTTCGGCGGGAAGTACTTCTGCCACGACGTGCGCATCATCCGCCTGCCCCGCCACGGGGCCAGC
>JAYTSB010000211.1:0-9240 GCA_043745825.1 Actinomycetota bacterium
CAGTTCCGCAAGGGAGAACGGAGGTGTCATGGTGGCGACTGTAGGCCGCCGTCGGTCACGAGTGCGTCGAGGATTCGGTCGTGGTCCTCGCTGGGCAGATCGTCGACGACCTGCTCGGCGAAGCAGACGCCAACGGTCATGCAATCCGGGCGCAGCAGGGGCAGGAAGCGGTCGTAGAACCCACCGCCCTGTCCCAGCCGGCGGCCGTCGCGGGTGAAGGCCAAACCCGGCACGAGCACAACGTCGATCACCGCCGGGTCGACAGGTGGGCCGGCCGGCTCGGCGATGCCGAACGAGCCGACGTGCAGCAGGTCGCCCGGTCGGTGGGCGACGACCACGAGCTGTTCGCCAGCCACGCGGGGTAGCAGGACGCTGTGTCCGACGGACTCCAGCAACTCGACCAGACCATGGGTGTTCGGCTCCGAACGCACCCCCTGGAAGGCAAGGACGTTGATGGAACTGGAGGAGCCGAGGCCGTTATCACGCAGCGCCGTGATCACGTTCGCCCACAGTCGCTGCGATCGCGCATCACGGTCGTGCAGCCCGGCACGGAGCTGTCGCATCGTGCGGCGCAGGGCCTGCTTGGCTTGCACCGTTTGATCCACGGGCGCACTCTGGCACATCGAGAGTCGAGCGCTAATGTCGACCACGATGTCAGACACTCCCGCCGCCGCTTTCGACTCTGCCCACTTCCGCCAGGTGCTCGGCCACTTTCCCACCGGTGTCACCATCATCACCGGCATGACCGGAGCGACAGGAACGGCCGATGCCGTGCCGGCGGGGTTCACCATCGGGTCCTTCACGTCGGTATCGCTGGACCCGCCGCTCGTGGGCTTCCTCCCGCAGATCACGAGCGACACGTGGACGGAGATGGCGGCGTCGGGCAGGTTCTGCGTCAACGTGCTGGGCGCCCATCAGGGCGCTGAGTGCTGGCGCTTTGCGAAGAAGGGCGTCGATGACCGCTTCACCGACGTCGCCTGGCACCCTGGCGTCACCGGCTCACCGATCCTCGACGATGCGATCGCATGGATCGATTGTGAGACCGAGGTGGTGCACACCGTCGGCGACCACTACTTCGTCGTCGGCCGCGTCGTTGCAATGAGTCACGCCGCCGACGATCCACAACCGCTGCTCTTCTATCGGGGCAAGCTCGGCGGCTACACGCTCCATGACTGACCGGCGCCATGACTGACCGGCGCATCGTCGCGGCCGCCGCCCTCGACGTGATGGCCGTGTTGGTCTTCGTCGTCATCGGCCGGCGCAATCACCATGAGGATGGCAACCTCTTCACCGGTGCGCTGAGGGTGGCCGCTCCGTTCCTGATCGCCCTGGCGGTTGGCTGGCTGGTCTCGCGCGCGCCGCGTGCGCCGATGACGATGCGCGCCGGGCTTCAGGTGTGGGCCTGCACCGTTGTGCTCGGGCTCGTGCTGCGGCGGTTCGTGTTCCACAGCGGAACGGCGATCGCGTTCGTGATCGTGACCACCCTCACCCTCGGCCTCCTGCTCATCGGTTGGCGGGCGATCGCCCGCCAGGTCAGCCGCCGATAACCGGCACCAGGGCCCACCAAGCTTGGTCGAACGACCACGCCGATCGTGCTGGGGAGTGGCTCAGCCCACGCCTACAGTGAGCGGATGCGCGTCTGGCCCGGCTCCTCGCTTCCGCTCGGTACCACCTTCGACGGTGTCGGAACCAACGTTGCGGTGTTCTCGGAAGTGGCCGAGACAGTGGAGTTCTGCGTATTCGGCGACGACGGCGCCGAACAGCGGGTGGCTCTGCCGGAACGCAGCGGCAGCGTGTGGCACGGCTACTTTCCTGACGTCGGTGCCAACACGCCGTACGGCCTGCGCGTGCACGGACCGTGGGACCCCGACAACGGCCATCGTTGCAACCCGGCCAAGCTCTTGCTGGACCCCTATGCCCGGGCCATCGAAGGTGAGTTCCGCTGGGGCCAAGCAATGTTCTCGTACCGCTTCGATGACCCGACGCAGATCGACACCACCGACAGCGCCGCCGACACGCCGCGCAGCCTGGTGGTGAACCCGTTCTTCGATTGGGGCACCGACCAGCCGCTGGTGCTGCCGTGGTCGGAGACCGTCATCTACGAAGCGCACGTGCGCGGTGCCACGATTCGCCACCCCGGTGTGGACGAGGAGCTGCGTGGCTCGTATGCGGGCATCGCTCACCCGGCCTTCATCGATCACCTCAAATCGCTCGGTGTCACCACGGTCGAGCTGCTGCCGGTGCACGAATTCGTCCACGACGCCCACCTCGTCGAGCGCGGCCTGCGCAACTACTGGGGTTACAACACAATCGGCTACTTCGCCCCACACAACGAGTACTCGCACCGGCACGGCTCGGGCCAGCAGGTGCAGGACTTCAAGCAGATGGTCAAGACGCTGCACCAGGCGGGCATCGAGGTCATCCTCGACGTGGTCTACAACCACACTGCGGAGGGTAACCACATGGGCCCCACGCTGTCGATGAAGGGCATCGACAACGCGTCCTACTACCGGCTCGTGCACGACGACAAGCAGTACTACATGGACTACACCGGCACGGGCAACACGCTGAACATGCGCAACCCGTTCGTGCTGCAGTTGGTGATGGACAGTCTTCGCTACTGGGCCACGGAGATGCACGTCGACGGCTTCCGTTTCGACCTCGCGTCCACGCTCGCGCGCAGCCTGCACGAGGTCGACCGCCTGTCTGCGTTCTTCGACCTGGTCCAGCAGGACCCCGTGATCAGCCGGTTGAAGTTGATCGCCGAGCCATGGGACGTCGGCGAGGGCGGCTACCAGGTGGGCAACTTCCCGCCGCAGTGGGCGGAGTGGAACGGCAAGTACCGCGACTGCATCCGCGATCACTGGGCCGGCGCGTCGCACGGGCTGGGCGAGGTGGCCTACCGCATCACCGGTTCCAGCGATCTGTACGAAGCCGCCGGGCGCAAGCCGCACGCCAGCATCAACTTCATCACGGCCCACGACGGGTTCACGATGCGCGATCTCGTCAGCTACAACGAGAAGCACAACGAGGCAAACGGCGAGGACAACAACGACGGCGAGAACCACAATCGCGGCTGGAACTGCGGCGCGGAGGGCCCCACCGACGATGCCGTCGTGAACGACCTGCGCGGCCGCCAGCAGCGCAACCTGATGGCGACGTTGCTGCTCTCCCAGGGTGTGCCGATGATTCTCGGTGGCGACGAGATCAGCCGCAGCCAGGGTGGCAACAACAACGCCTACTGCCAGGACAACGAGGTGTCGTGGTACGACTGGGACGGCGCTGACACCGCAATGATGGAGTACACCGCAGCGTTGATCGCGCTGCGGCGCGAGCACCCCACGTTCCGCCGACGGCAGTTCTTCCAAGGCCACTCCCTGCACGGTGAGAACACCGTGGACCTCGCCTGGTTCACCTCCGGCGGTGAGGCGATGACCGACGACCACTGGGACGAGGGGTACATCAAGGCCGTCACCATCTACCTCGGCGGCGGCAACATCGAACAGAGTGCACGCGGCGAGCAGATCACTGACGTCAACGTGCTGTGGCTGATGAATGCGAGCGGCGACGATGTGCCGTTCACCCTGCCAGAGCAGCGTTGGGGCACGCACTGGCGCTGCGTGCTCGACACTGCCTCGGGCGCCGTGAACGCCGCCGACGCGCCCGTCGTGGACGCCGCCACCACGCTCACCCTGGTGGGCCATTCGTCGATGCTGTTCGCCCACGTTCCCGACACCTGATGGCTGCCTGGCCAATCGGCCCGATGAAGGCCACCACGGGCCGGCTTCCCCGGGGTGACGACTGGGTCTACGAGCCGAAGTGGGACGGCCATCGCGCCATCGTGCGGCTGCGTGATGGTGAGGTCGACGCGGTGAGCTCCACCGGCCAGGCGCGCAACACTCGGTGGCCGTGGCTCGCCGATGCCGTTCGGGCCGCATGCGACAACGACACGAGACGACCCCCAACCAGTCGACCCCCAACCGGTCGAGGCGCAACCATCCTGGATGGCGAGGTGATCGCACTCGATGACGATGGCAAGCACTCCTTCCAACTCGTCGGCCGCGCCGACCGGCCGCATGCCTTCGTGGTGTTCGACCTGTTGGCTCTGGACGGCACCGATCTGCTCGGACGGCCATGGCACGAGCGTCGTGCTCTGCTCGAGGCTGCGGTTCGTCCGCTCCCGCCGCTGTCAATCACGCCGATCGGCGAGGACGCCGATGTGATGATGGAGGTGACCAGAGCCAACCGCTTCGAAGGCGTCATCGCCAAGCGTCGCTCCTCCACCTACCAGCTCGGGCGCCGTTCACCGTCATGGGTCAAGGTGAAGCACCGCCACGAGCACGAGTTCGTGATCGGCGGCTTCCTGCTGGGTGAGGGCAACCGCTCCACGACGTTCGGCTCGATCCTCGTCGGTCATCACAAGGGCGGCAGCCTTCGATTCGCCGGAGCCGTCGGAACCGGCTTCAATGACGCTGCGTTGGGCAACCTGCAGCGAAGCTTCACGAAGCTCGCCGCCGACACCTGCCCGTTCGATCCGGAGCCGAAGCTGCCCCGCGGCAAGCCGCGATGGTTGCGTCCTGAGCTCGTCGCCCAGATCACCTTCGCCGAGTGGACCGACGCCGGCCACCTGCGCCACCCCGTGTACATCGGTTTGCGCGACGACAAACCCGCCGCCCAGGTGGTGCGCGAGCCTTGACGGCTCAGGCGCTCTTGCGGGCCTTGGGTGCGGAAGACGTGACTGGAGGCGCGGCCTTCTTTGCAGCCGTCTTGTTGACCGCCTTCTCGACCGCCTTCTCGACCGCCTTCTCGACCGTCTTCTCGACCGTCTTCTTGGCCATCTTCTCGGCCGCCGGTTTCTTGTGCCCCGCCACCTCGGCGGCCGCGGAGGGGTGACTGGAGCGGGCAGCCTTGGCATCGCGCAGGCTTGCCTCCAGTGCAGCGGCGAGATCGATGACCGTGGCTCTGGCCGCCGGGGCCTCCTCGAACACAGGCGTCTTGCCGGCGGCCTTCTGCTCGATGATCGCTTCCACTGCGAGACGGTACTCGTCCTGAAAGGCGGCCGGCTGGAAGTCTTCGCTCAGCGCCTCCACCAGTGACTTCGCCATGAGCAGCTCCTTGTCTGAGATGGTGACATCATCCAATGCCTCGAAGCCGTCCACGGTGCTCACGTCGACCAGCTCATCGGGGAAGACGAGGGTGGACAGCGTGAGGTAGGTCCCGTCCGAGCGCACTGCGGCAAGATATTCCTTCTGACGCATCACGAATCGGCCGATGCCGACGCGACCTGAGCCAGCCATCGCAGTGGCCAGCAATGCGTAAGGCTTCGGCGTCTTGTCCGGCACCACGAGGTAGGAGGCGTCGAACATCAATGGGTTGACCTCGTCGACCGGCACAAACGTCTCCAGACCGATCTCCCTGGACTTGGCCGGTGCGAGCGGGGCGAGATCGTCGTCGGTGATGATGACGTAGTTCTCCGCGCCCATGTCGAAGCCCTTCACGATGTGCTCCGCCGCCACTTCCTCACCCGTGGATTCGTTCACCTTGCGATAGCGGACGCGCGACATCGTGCGGTCGTCGAGCTGGTTGAACGAGATGCTCTTCTTCTTCACTGCTGGCAACAGACGGATCGGGATGGAGACCATCCCGAAAGAGATGGAGCCGGTCCACACGGGTCGTGCCATGGGCCGACAATACCCGTTCAGAGTGCCGGCAAGTCCTGTTCCACGCCGACGAGCGCGCGGAACGGGTCGCCGACAGACTCCAGTCGAGACAGCACGTCACGGATCGTCCACCGGTTGGGGGCCAGGTCCGGATCGTCCAGTTCGTCCCACAGCAAGGGAACGGACACCGGCGCGCCCGCTGCGGGACGCAAGCTGTATGGGGCGACCAGCGTTTTGTTGATCGCGTTCTGGGTGTAGTCCAAGCGAGCCAAACCACCACGTTCGCTCTTGGTCCACTTCCAGCTGACCAGCTCCGGCACCACGCGGCCGACCGTACGCGACAACGCCTCCACGAACCCGGACGTCTGCGCGAACGTATATCCGGTGCGCACCGGAATCCAGATCTGGATGCCGCGTTGGCCCGTCACTTTCGGCTGGGCGATGAGCTTGAGCTGCTCCATCGCAACGCGAAAGAGCCGGGCGATCGTGAGCGTCTCCTCCCACTCGGTGGTGGGCCCGGGGTCAATGTCCACGAGCGCATACGACGGCTGCTCCGGCGAGGCTGCTGTGGAGGTCCACGGATGGATCTCGATGCCGGCGAAGTTGGCAGCCCACACCAACGCCGGCGCTCCGTCGACGAGCAGATACTCGCGCGTCTCGTCGGACTCCGCCCGCGGGTTGGGCCAGCGCCGCACCCACTCAGGCGCGTGAGCGGGCACTGCCTTGTGCCAGAAACCCTTCTTCGCCCCGACGATGCCGTCGGGGAAGCGGTTGAGGTTCACCGGTCGACCGGCGAGGTAGGGCGTCATCCACGGAGCGACGCAGGCGTAGTAGCGAACGATGTCGCGCTTGGTGATCGGTGGGTCGTCGCCGCGCCCGGGCATGAAGACCTTGCTCAGATTGGTGAGCTGGGTGGTGACACCGGTGATGGTCCACGCACCCTTGTCACCCATCGCGTCGAGCGCGGCCAGCTCATCAGCGGTGGGGCCGGACCACTGTCCCGGTGCTCCGGCGACGACGTCGGGGTTGCTGCGCGCACTGAGCACCGATGCGGGGTGGTCCTCGGGATCCCAGCCGGGCACGGCGTCGGCGTCGTTCTTGTGGATCAGCAGCCACTGGTCGTTGTATGCGCCCTTGCCACGCCCGCCCGTGTGCACGATCACATAGCGGCCGCGCAGCTTGCGCCCGTGCAGCACGAACTTGAGCTCGCCGGCAGCGACAGCTGCAGCCGGCTCAGCGCTTGCCGGATACTCGGGGTCGGGTTCCCACCAGCCGTCGTCCCACACGATGACGTCACCCTTGCCGTACCCGCTGCCGATCAGGCCCTCAAACCAACCGTACGCATAGGGATGGTCCTCCACCTTGACGGCGAGGTTCCGGCGCTTCGGATCGAGGCTCGGACCCTTCGGCACCGCCCAGCTCACCAACACACCATCGATCTCCAGACGCAGGTCGTAGTGTAGGCGGGTGGCACGATGACGTTGCACCACGAAGCGGCGCTTGCCGCCGGGCGTGTGCATGATCATCGGCGGCGGCTCAGGCGTTGCCGAGAAGTCGCGCATGGCCCCATAGCAGGCGAGCTTGCCCTGCTGTGCCGTGGGCTCGTGCACCTGGTCAGTACGTCGCATCGCTGGCCTGCTGCAGCACGATGACGAGCAGGGCCGTGTCGTCGGCGGTCTGGCGGTCGCCGAGGCACTCGCTCACCAGCGCGTCCGCGATCGCATCGGCTGTGCCCGCGTTGCACTCGGCAAGCGCTCGACGGAGGCGCTCCAGGCCCACATCGATCGATTCCTCGCGCCGCTCGACGAGGCCGTCGGTGTACGCCACCACGACGGCACCGACTCCGACGGTGACTGTCTGGACGTCGATGTCCTCCTCCATCACCCCGATCGGGGCTCCGCCACCGCGCTCCAGCAGTTCGACTTCACCATCGGCGTGCCGCACGAGCATGGGCGGATGACCTGCGCGGACGTAGGACAGGCTGCCGGCTGCGACGTCGACGATCATCAGCCCGGCCGTTGCGAACCGGAGGTCGTCGATACGCTCGTGACGCAGCAGCCTCGTGGACATCGCCGGCACCGCGCCCAGGGCATGATCGGTGCGCAGCAACGTGGAGATCGTGGTCCGGTACTCCGTCATGTCGGCGATGGCGTCGATGCCGTGGCCGGACACGTCGCCCACCACCGCACCGATTCGGCCTGCGTCCAGCACATACACGTCGTACCAGTCACCGCCGAGCCCGAGGGTGGCCGATGACGGCAGGTAGCGCGCGGCCATGTCCAGCCCCTCGACGCGGGGGAGGTCGGCCAGGGTCTGTCGTTGCAGGTTGACCACCAGTTCGTGCTCTTGCACATAAAGCATCGCCCGCTCCACGGTCTGGGCGGTGACGTCGGCGATGGTGGCGAGGCGGCCGACGTCCGGCTGCGGGCGGCGGCCCGCCTTGGCGACGAACCCAAACGCAAGGACGCCGCGCAGTTGACCGTTCGAGTCGATGAGCGGCATGCACACGAGGGGTTCCATGTCGAATTGGATCAGCTCGCTCAGCACCGGGAAGCGCTCGATCTGGCTGCGGTCGTGGAACTCGATGGGCTCGCCACGCCGCAGCACCGCCATCAGCGCGCCGTTGGCGTTGACCGGCAGCGTTGTGCTGCCGTGGGCACCCGCGCCCTCAGGTGCCGGGTGGAACAGCTCGAAGGCCGTACCGGACTCGTTGATGAAGCCGACTCCGACGTGGTCGGCCATCGCTGCCGACGGGGCCGCTTCGATCACGGCTTCGGCAACCTGGTTGATGGTGCGGGCCACCGACAGGCGCTGGCTGAGCGCCAACAATGCCGACGCCGAGGCCCAACGTTGCTCGTGCTGATCAGCGCGCTCCATGCTCTGCTGGATCAGATCGGCGGTGGCCTGCATCGCCGAACGCTCGCCTTCGCCGAACCGTTGCGGCTCCTTCCATTCCCACGACACCACGCCGATCATCTCGCCATCGGTTCGGCGCAGCGGCAGCGCAGCGGACGAGGCAACACCGCGTGCCCCGCGCTGCTGGAGCCCGCCTGCGTACAGCCCGCGAAAGGCCGCGTCGTCCGCGACGAACACGCCGGCGCGCGTGTTCCACGCGTCGGTCACGGGTGACGGCACCGACACGCTCTCCTCCACGACACCATGCTCGCCCTGGCGCACGAGTGACAGCGTGCGGCCGTCAGCGGACGGCACGGCCACGCTCACCCACTCTGAACGCACGGGATCGGAGGCTGTCGCAATCACAACCTCGAACACGTCGTCGCGCGAGTCGGCAACGGCAAGGCGCTCGCTGAGCTCACCGAGGCGGCGCACGCCGAGCGCCGCACGGCGCAACGCCGCCGTCTGGCGCACGTTGCGCCACAACGACACTCCGACGGCTGCTGCCAGCAGCACCGCAGCAACCAGGGAGAGCAGCGCGCTGGAGTGGTCGGCGTCGTGGTACTCGACCGAGATGGTCCACGTGCGGTTGGCCTGTGTGACCGTGACACTGTGGCCGTGCGACGGCAGCGTCGAAGTTGCGGCCAGGATCCCGTCTGTGTCGGCAATGCTGATGCGTGCGCCA
>JAYTSB010000212.1:0-1745 GCA_043745825.1 Actinomycetota bacterium
AGCCCGAGAGAGGAGCTCGGGATGCCGTCACGATGGCCGTGCGGCACATGAAGCAATCGCTGCCGCAACCACGGCGGCCACATCCGGATCGAACACGCCAGGCAGGATCCGGCTGCTCGTCGGCTTCGGCACGAGGCCCGCCAACGCGGCTGCGGCGGCAAGCTTCATCTCGTTGGTACACCGGGTCGCCCGACAGTCGAGCAGACCCCGGAACACACCGGGAAAGGCAAGCACGTTGTTGATCTGGTTGGGGTAATCGCTCCGCCCGGTGGCCATCACCGCCACGTTCGCCGGAACCAACTCGGGCATCACCTCCGGCACAGGGTTGGCCATCGCGAACACGATCGCGTCGTCGGTCATGTGATCCAACCACTTTGCCTGGATGACGCCCGGGCCGCTGACGCCGATGACCACGTCGGCACCCCTCAACGCGTCGGCGACGCCGCCAGTGCGCAGATCGCGATTCCCGTTCGACGCGAACCACCACTTCGCGCACGAACTGTCGCGATCCAGCACACTCTCGTGCAGGATGCCCTCGCGATCCACGCCGATCAGATCCCCTGTGATTCCGGAGCCGACCCCGGCCAGTTGCAGCAGTTTGCCGCACGCCAGACCCGCTGCGCCCGTCCCGACGATGACGACGGTGATATCGGCGAGGTCCTTGCCGACCACCCGCACAGCGTTCTGCAGTGCGGCCAGAACCACGATCGCCGTGCCGTGCTGATCGTCGTGGAAAACCGGGATGTCCAGCTCAGCCTGGAGCCGCTCTTCGACCTCGAAGCACATCGGGGCAGCGATGTCTTCGAGGTTGATGCCACCGAACGAGGGCGCAATCGCCTTGGCGACGGCGACGATCTCGTTGGCCGTGATTGCGTCGATGCACACCGGGTAGGCATCGATGCCGGCGAATTGCTTGAACAGGACGGCTTTGCCCTCCATCACCGGCATCGCCGCGCATGGACCGATGTCACCGAGACCGAGCACGGCCGACCCATTGCTGAGCACGGCCACCGAGTTGCGTCGCGCGGTGTACGTCCACGACAGCCCGGGCTCATCGGCGATGGCCTGCGCGACCCGCCCGACACCCGGCGTGTAGGCCATCGACAGCTCATCGCGATTACGGACGGACACGGTGGGCTGCAGGCTGATCTTGCCACCGCGGTGCAATTCGAATGTCGCATCGCCGATTGCGCGAGCACGCGCCCCGGGCGAGGTACCGATCGCGGCCCGCACGCCATCCTGCTGTTCCACGCTCGCGCAGGCAATCGTCATCGTTCGCGACTCGTCGTCGTTGGTCGGCATGGAACGGATGTCTGCCCCGCTCGACGCGATGGCCCGCATCACGCCGGCCATTGCTGCCCAGCCATCCGCCGCGATGTCCACGAGCAGAGCGAAACCGGCCGATGGCTGCAGCGCTGAGGTATGCAGCGCTGACGTCTGCAGCGCTGAGGTATGCAGCGCTGACATCTGCGGCGCTGACATCTCCGGCTGCGGCGCGGGCGACTGATCCGCAGATGGGTCCGGCGTGGGTGATGGTCGATCGACAGTGACGGACGGCATGGCATTCCTTCGAGAAATGCCGAATCAGCGACCACACACGCGGCCGAGACGGCAGCGGTGGAGCATCAGTGGTTCGCTCAGCGTGAGCGGTACACCCGTGCGCCCCGTCCGCTGGGAACAACTGCGGGAACGGCGACGGGTACGCGTGCTGCCGCGGCGGCGATGGATGCTGCGGTTGCAGCAAG
>JAYTSB010000213.1:0-4468 GCA_043745825.1 Actinomycetota bacterium
GGGCACGCAGCTCGGGAACTTGAACGAAGCGATGCGGGTCTTCCAGTTGAACGTTCCGTCGGTTGCCAGATATTGGTTGGTGTACCAGAACGTGCAGTCGTCGACGGGATCGGTGTCCATCTGGCTGTAGTCGCCCCAGCGGCTCTGGTACAAGAGCTGCGATCCTGTTCCGGCGATGATGGTCCCCTCGCCCTGGGCCATCAGCCCGGCCGGATCGCCGGCAAGCCGGCCGGTGTAATGGATCTGCGGCTTGATCGACAAACTCGATGCGCTGTAGCCGAGCGCCATGTCGCCTGCGCCGTCTTGCGCGATCGAGCCCATCCAGCGGAACGTTGCGTCGGGTGCGTAGGTGCCCTGCTGAAAGACGCTCGGGTTGTTCGCTCCGTCGAGGCGCAGTTCGTACCACCGTTCGCCGACGCTCCCGCCAGCGGCGATCGAATGACTGACCACCAACGATTGATGTCCGTCGGCGAAGTTGCGATACGCGAGTCGGTTCATCAGCCTGTCTCCGAGCGCATCAAGCTTCTGGGTTGTGCCGAGTTGCGGGATGCATACGCCGGTTACGCACGCCAGTTGATAGCTGGTGACGGGCACCGTCGTCGGCCCGGTGAAGGTCGAGTTGGCCGGTGTCACCCAGTCGACGTGGAACTTCCATGAGGCGAGCGTCGAGCCGATTCCCGAGGAGTTCGTGATCCCGAGGCCCAGCACCTGCTCGGGCGCACCGTTCGGTGGCAGGCGAGCGCCATCGAGGTCACCAGCCAGCAAACCGCCGTAGGCGGTCGTGGTGTCGAAGCACTGCTGCGTGGCCGACAGACCTTGCAGCATCCGGGCACGGTCATACGCGCACGCCTTCGCTCCCGCTTACGCGTACTGCTGGGTGACAGGGTTATACACGAACATGTTGAAGGTGGCGTAGTAGCCATCGGGCCACACACCGAACTTCGCATAGTCGTTGAAGGCCCCGTAGGAGAACGAGTAGCGGAAGTATTCCCCTGTTGGGTCAGGAGTCGTTGACACGGCAACGCACTGCAGGCCCGTGCTGGTGGTGACCGCAAACTGTGAGATCAACCAGCGATCGGCGATCGGGTCGTACAGCACCGTCGGATCGCCGTCGTTGTGGGTCGCGCAGTTGCCTCCGAACCCGGACCACAGCGTGTTCAACAGCCGTGGGGAGAGGCGCACAGTGCCGTCCTTGTTGAACACGGCCATGGCGCCGTTGACGGCCTGTACAAAGTGGTTCGGGCCGACTGCACCGATCGAGTCGGGCGGGGCCACATTGAGCACACCCGGATAGAACCCTTGGCCGAGGCCGTCGAAGTTCCGCACCGTCGCCGGAGCCGCCGCCACAGGACCAGTGGGCGCGACAGGCTGGAGGCCTGCGCCACCGGTGGAGTCCGTGACGCCGCCGGTGCGAACCGGCTTCGCCGGATAACTGCGCGGGGATGTCCCTGGAGCCGCGCGCAGCGACCACAAGGGTGCCGACAGATCGTGGTGCACTGCGGCGCTGATTTCTGCGCGCGTCGATGGCGTAGGCGGCGTCGGTGGCTGTGGCGTCGACGCCCGTGCGGGTGCGGCAACGACCGTGCCCAGCGCAAGTAGTGCGACACAGCCGGCAAGCGTTGAAGAACGACGGTGTAGGACCTTCATGGCATATCCCCCATCACGAACTCGACGTGCGATGACGCCAGCGATCGCAGCCTAGATGACTTGACAAACCTCACTTTCCCGTCCGATTCCGTGTGCGCGCCGACGCGCGAGTACGCACCTCGGGCTCGACATCAGCCAGTTCACGCCTCCTGCCCGACCGGCTTCCGGGGGCTCGCGTCCCCTCGCGCTCCCCCGCCGCGACAGCACGGATCGAGCGGTTTCGTGCGGTGCGTGCTGTCGCGGTCGGACACATCGGGCGTGACAGCACGGATCGACCGATTCCGGCCGGTCCGTGCGGTCGACAGGGCGGGCTGCTGTCGGGCACGGGGCGCAGTGGTGGGAGCGGCGTGCGGTCGGGTTGGCGGGAAGGTTGGGCTGATCGGGCGGTGACAGCACGGATCGACCGATTCCAGCCGATCCATGCGGTCGGCGGGGCGCGACGGGGCGCGACGGGGCGCGACGGGGCGCGCATGCGCGGTGGCCGCTCCGGAATCGGGCTCGGGGGGTGGGCCGGGTCTGACAGGCTGGGCGGATGGCGAACGCAGGCAATGACATCACCGTCCGGGCCACAGAGCCTGACGAGGCGCGCGCTGCGGGCGACACGATGCGCGCTGCGCTGCTGACCGGGCCGGCGTCGGACGAGGACTGGGCCAAGGCACAGCTGGGCTGGGAGCCCACCACCCACGACTCGGTCTCGGCCTGGGACGGCGACAGCTGCGTCGGGCACGCAAGCGCGTTCCGGTTCGAGACGGTGGTGCCCGGTGGTGGGCTGCTGGCCACTGCAGGCGTCACCCGGGTGGGCGTGCTGCCCACCCACACGCGCATGGGGTTGCTCAGCCGGATGATGCACCGCCTGCTCACCGACCGGCGCGCAGACGGCGCCGTACTCGCCAGCCTGCGCGCCAGCGAGGCAACGATCTACGGACGCTTCGGCTACGGCCTGGCCGGCGACGGGGCGAGCGTGACGGTCGATCCGCGCCGCGTGCGCCCGATATTCGGCGCCGCGCCGGGGTCGTTCAGGCTGCTTCGCCGAGACCAGGTCCTGGACGTGGTACCCGGGCTGTACGCCCGAGTAGCCCGGCGCCCGGGCATGATCCTGCGCAACCCGTTCATGTGGCAGCGATACTTCGAGTCGTTGCTGGACGGCTCCAAGGGCGAGTTCGTGGTCGTGCACACTGCGCCAGACGGGACCGACGACGGCTTCGCCCACTATGCGCTGGAGTGGGTGGAGCAGCCCTTCGACCATGGGAGCGGCAAGGCCACCCTGTTCGACCTCGTCGGTACTGGCCCAGCGGTGGAGCTGGCCCTCTGGGAGTTCCTGACCGACATCGACCTGCTGCGGGTGATCGAGGCCGAGGAGCGTCCCACCGACGACGTCCTCCGCCGAGCAGCCCACGACATCCGCGGCTACGCGCTCAAACAACGTTACGACGAGCAATGGCTGCGGCTCCTCGACGTGGAGACCGCGCTGCGAGCGCGCACCTACCGCTCGGGCGCCCCTGTCACCATCGCCGTCACCGACCCGATGTTCCCCGACAACTCCGGCACGTACCGCATCGCCGACGGCGAGGCTGTTTGCGTCGCCGCCGACCCGGCAGCAGCCGACGTGCGTGCCGGCATCGATGCGATCAGCGCGGCCTACATGGGGTCCACGTCGTGGACCGAACTGTGTGCGGCCGGCAAGGCGGATGCCAACGACGACGACGCTGCGGGACGGGCGGACGACGTGTTCGCCCACCGCCCGGCCGCGTGGTGCGGCAGCTTCTTCTGACGCCGAGGACCCAGCCGCGGGACCCACCCGCGCCACTCCAGCTGCGCCAACCCGGCCGCGCTGACCCAGCCGCACCGGACGGCTCAGCCCTCGACCACCACCCGCTCGGTGGAGGCACGACCGAACGTCTCTGGCGCGTACATCTCCTCAGCGCGTGTGGGCGGCACCACGAACGTGCCGGGTGTGGTGGCAGTGGCCACGTACGTGTAGTCGTAGACGCCGGCCGGCAGGTAGATGGCGAACGCCTCGACGCGATCGTCACGCAGGTTCTGATGATCGAACCACGTGGCCCACCACCACATGTCGGGGCGGGCGACGGACGAGTCGACGCTGCCGTCGTCGGTGGGCACGCTCGGCGTTGTGGCCAACACCGGGTTGAGCACCTCCAGGCCGGCCGGCAGTGGATCGACGAGCGCAACGTGAGTGCGTTGGCTCTCGGCCACCATCGTCAACCGCACCCGCACCCTCGCCCCGGCTTTGACGTGCCACGTTCCATCGGCATCACGGGTCACGTCGGCCGGGTCGTCGATGGCGCTGTACTCACGCGTCACGGTGAAGCCACGGTCCAGCGGTGATAGCTGCAGGTCGGCTGGTGCGGTGCGCAGGCCGATGCGGTAGTACAGCCGGCCGGCCACGCTGCCACCCGACCCTGGCTCACGGCTGATCGTCAGATCGGCGTCGCCGGCCGCGATCACCTCCGCAGTGGGGATGGTGAGCCGGGCCCGGTCGGTTGAGCGGCCGCTGAACACGTGCTCGCCGGCGAAGCGGTCGCCGAGCCAGACCTTGGCCACGAACTCCGGGGTCTGGCTCTCATAGGCGTCGAAGTACCGCTTCAGTGCCAGCAGGATGTACGAGTTCTCCTGCACGTTGTCCCAGCGCCCCTGGGTCTGACCGGCCAGCAGGCCGGCCACCACCTTCGGCACGAGGTCGCTGCGCGGCTGCATCGCGATGAGGGCATCGAGGACGATGCCATCGGTGCGCCGATCGGACTGCAGCGTGAGGTAGGCCTCATCGCTCGCAGCTGTGGTGAACGTGACGGCGCCGGCGGTG